>JAUWCP010000068.1 GCA_030609245.1 Hyphomicrobium sp. | reverse complement strand
GCCGAGCGCGATGCCCAACGTTTCGACCCAGTTGCCTTGCGCTCGGTGCGCACACCGCCGACAAGGGCGGGGCCCACGCTTCCCGGCGCGGCCAGGACTTCGAGCAGGCGCGGGATGTCGTGCGGGTCGTTTTGGCCATCTCCGTCCATGGTCGCGATGATTGGATTCGTTGCCGCGAGGATGCCAGAGCGCAATGCCGCGCTCTGCCCGCTGCGCTCCCCATGACGCAAATAACGCAGGCCCGGGTAGTTACCGCTCGCAACTAGGCCCTTGATCTCGGAGGGGGTATTGTCCTCGCTTGCGTCGTCGACGACGATCACTTCCGCAAGGCGCTCAGCCGGGACTGCCTGGTACGTCTCCTCAACGAGCCGTCCAATGTTGCCAGCTTCGTTCAGCGCCGGAATGACGACGGTGACGCGCATAGGTGTCCTTAGTCCCCGCCGGGCCAACGACGGCCCTGCCCAGCCCATATGATAGGCCGTCCTGGCAGACTACCAGTCTTCCCGACCGCCTCTCAACCTTGTAAATGAGCCGCGATCAAGGCCGTCGCCCCGCCAGAAACCGTTCACACAACCGCAGGTCCATGACAGATAAGCCCGACATTTCAGTGGAAAGCACCGACGCCTGGTGGATTTGGGTCCTTGTCATAGGTCTAGCGGTCCTCCTGTGCTTCCGGCTTCTCGCCTTGGCGACCAACGGCACCGACCTGTTTTTCGATGAAGCGCAGTATTGGGCGTGGGGCCAGGAGCCGGCCTTTGGCTACTATTCCAAGCCGCCGCTGATAGGATGGATCATTGGCGCGGCTGGTGCGAGTTGCGGCAACGGCGAATTCTGTGTCCGCCTGCCTGCGCCTCTCATCCACACAGCTACCGCGATCGCCGTATTTTTTCTCGGGCGCCAGCTCTACGACACGCGCACGGGTGCTTTGTCGGGCCTGGCGTTCGCGACGCTGCCCGGCGTTTCCTTATCAGCGGGCCTGATCTCGACTGACGTGCCGTTGCTCTTGTGCTGGGCGATTGCGCTTGTTGGCTTTGTCGCACTGTTTAAGTCGCAAAGCATTTGGCCAGCGCTGGTGCTTGGCCTCGCGTTTGGCATTGGCCTCAACGCCAAATACGCCATGGCCTGGTTTCTGCTGTGCCTATCATTCTTGCTTGTCATGGCGCCGGAGCGGCGGAGGATCCTTAAGGACTACCGGCTGTACGCCGGGCTTGGTCTCGGTTTGCTGCTCATCGTTCCCAATCTCGTTTGGAACTACACCAACAGCTTCGCGACATTCTCGCACACCGCTGACAACGCCAAGTGGGCCGGCTCGTTGCTGCACCCGGTGAAAGCACTCGAGTTCTTCGTCGCGCAGTTCGGCGTTTTCGGACCCATCCTGTTTGGCAGCCTTTTGGTCATCGTGTGGCGTGCGTGGAAACAGCGCCTGCCCGAGTCCGATCGGTTGCTGCTTGCCTTCTCGGTTCCGATCATCGCGGTGATTGTGGTCCAAGCGTTCATCAGCCGAGCTCACGGAAATTGGGCTGCAAGCGCCTATGTGGCCGCATGCGTTCTGGTCGTGGCAACGATGGTTCGCGAGGGTGCTTGGGGATGGCTGAAGGGCTCGTTCGTCGTCAACGTTGCCGCCATGATCCTGATCGCAGCCGGAACAATCACGGCCGGTCAAATCACGCTGCCTTTCGCGCCGGACCCATTCGCACGCGTCCTCGGCTGGCGGGCGGTCGCCGAGGCTACGCAGGCCGAGCTTGCCAAGGCAAAGTCTCAGGGACAGCCCTTCGCCGCCGTCATTACAATTAATCGCTCGGTAATAGCAGAGCTTCTTTATTACATGCGTGATGGGGCCACACCGGTGCTGGCATGGCGCCGCGGGGCTCGCCCGCACAACCACTTCGAGTTAACGCGCCCTCTGACGTCGGACACGACGGGCCGGGTGCTGCTCGTCACGTTAGGGAAACGCAAACCGCCTATCGGCTCAGCATTCGCTACATCGGAAAAAATCGGTGAGCGAGAATTGGCGGCTGGTAATAATGCGCACCGGCGCGTGACGTTTTACGCGCTGTCGGGTTACAAAGGCCGATGACGTCAACCGACCAAATCCGTGGGCCTCGTGACCACCAGACGGACGAGCCCACTACACTTTCCGAAACGTTCGTCCTTCTCGACAATAACTCAGGTGCAGGCGCACCTTCGTTGTTGTTCACCGATCCGGTGGAGATTATTGCGGCGGATACGCCTGAAGAGGTGCCGGCCGCGCTCGAACGCCTCGAAGCCGGCGTGAAAAACGGATTACATGCAGCAGGCTTTTTCGCCTACGAGCTTGGCTACGTGCTTGAACCGAAGCTTGCCGGCCTCATGCCGCCGGATCGCAATGTGCCGCTCCTGTGGCTCGGGCTCTATGAGGCGCCAGTGGAGATGACCGGCCCGGAGGTCGAGAACTGGCTCTCCACCCACACGCGTAGCGGCTCTTATTTTTTCACCGACGTCACCCTCGCGTGGGACGAGGCCGCCTATCTGAAGCGCTTCGCAGAAGTGCAAGAGAAGATCCGCTCCGGCGACATCTATCAACTCAACCTTACCTTCAAGGCGCGCTTCCGGCTGGCGGGCTCGCCGCTGACCTTCTTCCTGGATCTGCGCCAGAAGCAGCGCGTTGCCTATGGCGGCATCGTCGACACGGGAAAGGTCACGGTGCTGTCGGCCTCTCCTGAGGTTTTTATCGAGCAGGAGGGAAACACAATTTCAACGCGTCCTATGAAGGGAACGGCGCCGCGTGCGGGCACACCGGAATCCGATGCCGAGGCGCGTCTTCAGCTCAGCACCGATATGAAGCAGCGCGCTGAGAATTTGATGATTGTCGACCTGATGCGCAACGACATAGGACGCATCTCTGAGATCGGCAGTGTTAGTGTCACCGATCTCTTCACGGTCGAGACGTTTCAGACCTTGCATCAGATGACGTCGGGCGTGCGTGCCACGCTAAAAGACGGCATCGGCATGACGGAGCTGCTGCAGGGCATCTTTCCGCCCGGGTCAGTGACCGGCGCCCCCAAGATCCGGGCGATGGAACTTACCCGCGCGCTAGAGACGGAGCCGCGCGGCGTGTACTGCGGTGCCATCGGCCACATCTCACCCAAAGGGCGCGCACTTTTTAACGTTGCTATCCGCACCGCTGTCGTCTTCCGCGATGCTGCGGGCGAGATGGGAATAGGCTCAGGGGTTGTCTTCGACTCTAGCGGGTCCAAGGAGTACGACGAGTGCCTATTGAAGATGAAGTTTCTCACCGATCCGGTAAAGCGCTTCGATCTCATTGAAACGATGTTGTTTGAGCCCGAAACCGGCCTGGTGCTACTGGAGCGCCACGTTGCGCGCTTGGAATCATCGGCACGATACTTCGGCTTCGCATTCGATGAGGTCTCCGTCAGAAAGGCGCTCTCCGACGCCATCGAAGGACACGCTGACCGTCTGCGGATCCGGCTATTGCTTTCCGAAGCAGGGGTCGTAACGGTCACCACAACACCTCTGCCGCCGCCGGACCCCGATACCATCATGCGTTTCGTCGTTTCCGAGACGACCCTCGACAGCTCCGATGTTTTTCTGTTTCACAAGACCACGCGCCGTGAGCTCTACGATCAGGAATGGCAGAAGTATTCAGAGACGATGGGCGCGGAAGAGGTGATCTATATCAACGAGCGCGGGGAGCTTGCCGAGGGCAGCCGCACGACGATTTTTCTGGAACGCAATGGGCGTCTTGAGACGCCGGTGCTCAGCTCAGGGCTTCTGCCCGGCACGCTGCGCGCTGAGCTAATCGCCCAGGGTCGCGCCGTGGAGGCCGTCCTGACCCTCGAGGACCTGAGGTCGGCCGATGCCATCTTTTTGGGCAATTCGGTGCGAGGCCTCGTGCGCGCAGCCCCAATCGGTTGACGCGCTTGGCATGTTATCGACCCAACCGGTCGGTTACTTGATCACCGTGTTCTCAGAGGCAATGGGGCCGAGCTTGGAATTGTTCGAACCTGTTCCACCGCCCACGAGTGTGACAGCCAGAAACACAACGGCGGCAAGCGTCAGCGCTGCGGCGATCGCAATTTCAGTCGATGAACGGCGCATACGGTGAGCGTATGCACCCATTTGCTGGATCTTCGATCTCATGGTGCGATTTAGCCCTCCAACGCCTGGTCCCCGCTAGTGTGCTCAGTGCCGCGCGACACAAGAACACAGCGATCGGATGATTTGCTGGTCCATCAAAGTCCCCGCATCACACAACCCAAAACAAGGATCGCTTGGGCCAGCAGCAGCACCCAGAATTCGTTGCCAATGAGGAATGGAATCTCGGCCCCAAAAAACTTCATTATGAGCACGGTGACGGTCAAGACGATCGAAACCATGAAGGTCAAAATGCCAGGTGCCTTAAGTACCATCTGTCCGACTCCCTCAATGCCCCGTGGTGCGCAGTCACTTTACGCAAAAGCCTTGCCGACAAGAGCAATCGAATCGACAAGATTCGATAAGCTTATAGTAGTTCCCAAACCCTGTGGCACGCTACTGTGTGGCTTGTGTTGTGCACTGAGCACATCGAAGATGCAAAATCTTGGCCACTGTTAGGCGGCCTGCTTGGTGCGCCGCCCGGCGAACAGCAGCCGACGCAACATGAGCAATAGAATCAACACCACAACCAGGCCTGCGACAATCACCACCGGGTGCTTTTCCCACAGCAGGATCGGGCTGACGCGCCTGCCGGTGACGAGACCAACGTCCTCCACAATGGCCTTCGGGTTGAGGGTAGCGTCTTGGCGCAACATCATGGTGACGGCTGCCGTCTGGTCGGCGCTGGCGACCACGGCGATCCGCACCCGTTCGGAGGCGAGCGACTGCATTTTGGTGGGGTCCGCCGCAACGGCGCGCAGGACACGTTCGCGTGGCTCCTTGCGTAGACCAGTCAGGTAGCGCGCAAGTGTGGCAAGTTCGTCTTCCGTAAGGCTGCGAGCCAAACTCGTAAGCTCGGCGGGCGGGAGTTCGAACAGTGTGTTACGCGCATCACGGTCGATGCCGACAAGCCGCGTAATGGCGAGGCGGTCGTTAAGCGCTAGGATGCGCTGTAGCGATGCCTTCGTCAGTTTGTCTGGAGTCGTGCGCCGATATATGTCGAGATCGACGACCTGCACGAGCTGATCCCCCGCCAGTGCATACCATCTAAGCCCTGCGTCGATGGAGCGGGTCTCCCGTGCGATCTGCAGGGCTGGGGCGGGCAATTCGTTGACCGCCTCGTTGAGAGTGCCGTCATTGAGACGCTTCAAAAGCCCGGTTTTGCCTTCTGAGGTGATCACCAACGAAACCACCTCATCGAGGCGCGCCAGCTTTTCTGGCGGTTGCGTGTCGATGAAACTCTTGAACTGGTCGTTGCGTGCGGCAAGCTCCAGCGCTTGCGCGTGCGCGTTGCGGAACTCGCGCCAAATGTCGACCACGCGGTCTGCCGTGGCGGCGCCGATCTCGTTGACATGCGCGGAGATCTGTTCAGCGAACGTTTTTGCCAGCTCGTCTTGCACCTTCTCCTTGCTGTCCTCGGATTTCATCTCCGTTGCGATGATGGGCAGCACGCCGTGGCGAAGATCCCAGATGTCTTTGGCGATGAGGACGAGTCCCACCCCACCGGCGACGACGGAAACGACTCGGGCCAGCACGGCGCCGACGATACGCTGACCCACGCGGCGAGCCATATTGGCGAGCTGACGGCGCATGATGAGGATGGCTGCTCCCGCGATCCCTGCCCCCGATTGGCGCAGGACGGCGCCGGGCGAGATCTGAGCGGTGGCGCTGTCAGGATCGAAGGCGTTGCCTTTGTTGGCATCGCCGGCAACGGCGCGAGCAACCGTTGTGCCGTAACGCGCCCCGACGAACGCCTTGAGGCATGCCAGCGTCGGCTCAGCGGCATCCTCGGTGGCAAACTGAATCTGCTTACCCACTTCCTTGCCGACGCCTATGGCGAGCGTCTCAAACGCGGTCTTCATTGCGTCGGAGCGATAAACACGCTCGGCGACCGCGGTCGCGAGGTCCTGCGCCTTTTGTTGGCTTGCCAGCGATTCCAGCAGATTTGCCCAGCTCGTCTCCTGGCGAACTTCCTCCACCGCGAGGTCGACGCGTTTGTCGACGATCTCGTCGAGACCGCCGCGGCGCCATTCGTCGCCCACGATGGCGCGGAAATCGACGTTGGCAATACCGACTTTCAGTGCCCGGATTGAGATGGTCTTAATGGCAGAGCGGAACGCTGGCTCGTCGCGCGCCTGGCACGCCTCATATTCGGATTTGGTGAGTGCTTCCGCGGCAAAGGCGGGGGCGACCTGGGCCACGACCAGAGCGAAAGCCACAGAGCAGGAGATGAGTGAGCGCGCGCGACCGACCAACGAGAGCCCTTCCACTGACACTTGCCCTTGCACGCGCAACCAAAGAAAAGGCACGGCGACTGCGAAGACGGCATCTAATCACCTCGACTATGTAGTGTCGATTGCGCTCGAAGCATGACGGTACGCCGCGTGGCCTTGACGAAGCGGCGGGTTGACTGCTTCGTGCCGGCCGCCAACTTGTTGGCGAGCGCGGGGGGCACCGCGAACGGTGTGTCGTGGTGGAGAGGGAGTGGGCGGTGAATCCCGTTTTGATTGGAGTGCTGTGTTACGTCCTCTTGCAGTTCGCGGTCGGCGCGGCGGATCTCCACTGAACGCAACTACATCAATGCAGGCCGTAAGATCGGTATCGTCATCGCCTACACCGTTTTGGGTGGACTGATGGCCGACGTACTGACCGACTTTGTTCAGGCGATCGCCGTCATTCTGGGCCTCATCATTCTTGCGGTCGTTGTGGCCGGCGAGACCGGCGGGTTTGCAGCCGGACTGGCTCAAGTGGAGCCGCACAGACTCGCTTATTTCAGTGCGGACGATCGCGGGATTCTGGAGCGGCTGGAAGAATGGGCGGTCCCGATATTCAGTACGATGGTCGCAGTTGAGCTCATCGCACGTATCCTTGGAACGAACTCAGCGCGCACCGCGCGTATCGCCTGTATCCTTGGCGGCGTTCTCTACTTTTGCGTTGGTTTGATGCCCGTATATATGGGGCTCGTTGGTCCATCCGTGCTGCCAGGTCTGGATGAGCCGGAGCAGATCATTCCCATCCTTGCCGAGAAGTTCCTCCCGACGTTCTTGTTCACGATATTCCTCGGCGCCTTGATTTCAGCCATCCTATCGTCGGTTGACTCAGCTCTGCTCGCGGGCGGCTCGATTATCTCGCACAATTTTCTGGTTCCAATGCGTCCTGACTTGTCGGAAGCAGCGCGCATTCGCTGCGCGCGCGGATCAGTCATTGTTCTGGGGCTCATTGCCTTTGTCATCGCGCTGCGCTCAACGACGATACACGACCTGGTCGAGACGGCTTCAGCCATCGGTAGCGCCGGACTCATCGTTGTCGCGCTCTTCGGCCTTTTCACCCGGTTTGGCGGCCCCGCGGCAGCCGCATCTGCACTGGTGACAGGTGCGGTCGTCTGGCTCGCCGCCGTCATATGGGAGTTCACCAGCGTTCCTTACGTCTTCGCCGTCGCCATGTCGGTCGTCGCCTATATCGGGGCCCGTTTCGTGGCTCGCCGGCGGGCGTGACATCTTGGCGCTGCTGTCATGAGCGCCTTGGCCTTTGGTCTTAGTTCGCGGACGTAGATAATGGCCAAAAAGCGGCGCCGAACGGCATCAATTAATAATGTTTTCAGCGCATTAATTTGCCTGCGACAAAAATGGCGTAGATTAGCTGAACAGGTGCGGATCCAAGGAACCGGTGTAATTTCACTGCGTTCTGGCGTTTTGTGGTGTACAAATATGAACTTGAGTGCGTTGCATCATGCGTGGTGCAGTGGCGCGCGTGAACGGGCCGAACAACGAATGCTCGATGCCTTGTTCTCGCCACAGATTAGCTTGAGAAGGCCGCCGCCGATGTTTCAGTCCGGCGTTTCTGGCCGTCTGATTGCATTTTAATTTCAGGGTTGAGCGGAAGCGGCGGCTGGAATGGACGGGCAAGAGGGATTGCGGACGAAGAGCGTCTTGAGAGTGCGGCAGGGTGCCCTATCGCCATGCGCGGTGGTTCGCGTCAGTGAGTGTCCCTCCCTATCTCCCGCATCGCTCAGATGCGGGGTCCACCTGACGCCTCGTCTCAATCACAATCATAACAACGTCAAGCGTCCTGGCGGCGAAATCAGAACCTGGTTTGAGGAAACGAAAAATAGAGGGTTTGAACCTAAGGATCGGGGCCGCGCGCATTCATATGCGCCGCAGCGACGCCGGCCAGTCATGAGTGTCAGTCTAGTTTGCGAGCGAGTTAAGTCGGACATATGAAAAACCAAGACAAGATGAAGATTGCGTGGGGTAGCTTTTACATTCCTGGGGGCCGCAAAGGCGTGTTGCTCGTTCATAGCCTCGGCGGATCGCCGATCGAGCTGCGGTTCCTTGCGCACGCGCTTGGCAGAGACGGATACACCGTCTATTGCCCGACGCTCCCTGGTCTCGCAGGAGGGACCGACGTTACGGGCCTGTCGAGTTGGACGGATTGGTACGCGGCGCTGGAAACGGCGCACGACGAAATCTCCAAGCAGTGCGATACAATTCTCGTCGGCGGCATCTCGGCCGGCACCATGCTGGCGCTGAGGCTTGCGGCCATGCGACCCGACGGCGTTCAGGGCTTGTTGCTGTTCTCGCCGACATTGTGGGCCAACGGCTGGGCCATCCCCTGGTATTTCAGCCTGTTCAGGTTGATCAAGCAAAAGTGGGCCGCGCGGCTGTTTCACTTCAAGGCACGTGAACCTCACGGTATCAAGGACGATCGGCTACGCAGCTTCATCGTGGATGCGCTGCAAGGCGACAGCGACGCGATCGAAGATTTCTTCGGGCGCGGTGGTGGCCTCGTGCTTGAATTCCGCAAGCTGGTTCGCAACGTCAAGCCGCTCCTCAATAAGGTGAAGCAGCATACGTTGATGTTCCATCCGCGCCATGATGACCAGAGCGATCTCAAGAACGCAATGACGATCCAGCGCAGGCTGGCGGGACTTGTGGAAGTTCACGTTCTTGACGATTGCTATCACATGGTGACGCTCGATCGTCAGCGCTCCATTGTGGTGGAGCGCACCACGGAGTTTGCCGCCCGCCTAACGAAGCGCTTTGAGGATGCTCAGACGATCTCTTCAGTAGGCGCAGGCAACCTTAAGGAACAGGGCAGCGCCAAAACCTGATCTGGGATTAGGGCGCCGTCCTGCGTATCGCCGGTACGGGCGGGGGCGGCGTGATCCGGCCTTGGGTTTGGCGCGGGGCTTGGACTTGCACTTGCACCGCCTTTTGGTACGGGACCGGAGGCGACACCGCATCGCGCGGAAGTGTCGCCTGCCGTTCGGAGGGCTCAGTGCTACAGCGCGGTAAATCGTCCGGCGCCCGCTTCCATGTGAAGGACTTACTGAACAGCTTGATGCCCCTGTACCCCGTCAAGATCAGCCGCTTGCGGGAGGCAAGCTTGATGGCCGCGTCAAAGGTCTTGCCCACTTCCGGATCATAGACCCAGCCGCCGTCCCATCCGCCCCCTCGCATGCGCTTGAGCGAACCAAGAACGGGAAGCCCGCAAATGGGCCGGTCGCGCTGCGACCGCCTCACGTTGCGGCGATCCCTGAGAGGTTGGCCGTCCTTTCCGTTCTGTTCCTTGAGCCAGACTATGTTGCCGCACAAGTGGCTCTTACTGTCGCTGCACGGGCGGATCTCCACTGCGCCTTTGCCAGAGTGGTTATACCAGAGGCCTACCTCTGGTGGCATTGGAGCATCTCCGGGGGCGGCGCCAAGCCCGGTCAACGCGGCGGCAAACGCGCCGCAAAGACCCGCTAAGCGCTTGGGAAACGTACTTTTTGAGGTGTGCTGATTATGACGCATGGTAGGATTGCCAATGTTGTGTCAAACGGCGGCGCTGAAAGCGGCGAAAGCTAGCTGGAATTTCCGGTTTCGCCTTTGGGTTTCCGGTTTCGCCTTTGGGTATGTAACCTGAAGGCATATAAAGGTGGCTAAGGTTCGCAATTCAATTGCTTTGCCCTTCGCCTTTAGACTGTTCTCAATCTTCGCTCCTCAACGCGGCCCTTCTAG
>JAUWCP010000277.1 GCA_030609245.1 Hyphomicrobium sp. | reverse complement strand
TCCGAGCTTACAATTGAACCTTATGAGAATTTTTCCGGGGTTAATTCGCGCCACGTGCACTTTGTACTCATCGTGCGCAAAATGAGAGGGACGCTCACGCTCATCGACGAAGACCTATTTCTTCACGAAGGCGGTAGCGCTCATAATGGCATTCTGCCCCTCTATCGTGGGAGCGTAGAAGTGGACGAAGACTAGGAGTTTGTCGGTCTTACCAGTCCAGGAATGGACACGGAGCGGCCCTTGGTCCCACGCTTCATCGGGCTCGCGGCCAATGAGGGCAACCATTTCCTTTAGGAGCTGCTTGTCTGCATCTTCGGTTGAGATAACCAGAGAGCAGGCGACGCTCTTCGAGTTGGCGAATTCAGGGACCTCCTTCTTGAATGTCGCGTCAGGCTTGGAACGGGCCGAGGTGAGGATGAAGTCTGAGCCGAGGTCGCGCAGGCGCCAAGCGCGCAGCTCGTCGGCGGGAACTTCCGGCTGGTATTTTTGCAGTTCCTCGCCCGCGAGCTCGGTAAACTCGCCAAACCCGGCCGCATTGGCAACGTCCTCAATGGCCGGAAGCTGGCTCAGACAATAGAAGTTGAACAGACTTGCCGTGCGGGCTGGCCCCGGTCCCTTGGGAAGCCCCTGTGCCGTGGCCGGAGCGGCGAGGAACAATGCCACGATAGCCAAGACGGTTAAGCGCATCACCTGCATTTTGTATGCCGTTAATCTGATTCGCGCGCTCCAGGTGGCTGATTGTAGAGATGCCAGCGCGCAATGCCAAAGGCTGACGCGCGCATCGCTGCGCCCGCCCGATCACGACCGATGATCTTCTTGATTTTAGCGCGCGGCCACTGGTGGAGCGGGCTTCTTCTCCTGCGCCGCGGAACGCTTGGCGCGCCAAACCGACAGATCCTCAATCCAGCGGCCCGTCTTGATCATTTCCGCTTGTTCGGCGCACGTGGGGAGCGCCCCCTTCACACGGGTCCAAACCTCTGAGGAGCCGAAAATCGGCAATAAGAAGTAGCCAGTGACCTTCACACGATTGGAGCCCAAGATCTGGGCATAGCCGCTGACGGTTATCCCATGGTCGGGAATATAGACGGTGCCGTCACCCCAAGTGCTGTTGGACTGCTTCTTGAAGCCCGTGATGACGTACAGGTCGCAGACGAAGCGCCGGCGCAGCTTGGGATCGGAGTTGCGGAAATCGCGCAAGGGACCGCCGTTCGGGCCGCGCGGTTTGCGAAGCCAAACGACCTTTCCGCAACGCGCCTTGCCACAGCGCCTGATATCGAGAATGACTTCGCCGTGCGAATCCATCCAGTAGCCATCGAGCTTCTCCGCGGCGTTGACCTGCACCGCGCCGGCGGCCGCAACAGCAACGGCGGCGACAGGGCCACAAAGCCAACTTGCAAGAATTCGCATCGGTTTCGTCATCCCTCGCAATGGTCACTTGCCCAAGGCGCAATGCTGGCCGGTTCGCACTAAAAATGTCCTAAGAACTGTCAGGTTTTGACCTGGCTAGCGGGGCTTAGGCACGCTCGTCTGCGTAGTCTTGGACATCTGAAATTGGGCATTCATACGATCAGGCCGGCCACATGGTCCGCTATCGCCAAAGACGCTGTGAGTCCTGGGCTCTCGATACCGTAGAGCGCCACGAGACGGGGTATCCCGTGGGTTGTAGGTCCGTGGAGTGCGAAATCGGCAACTTGTTCGCCCTGATTGTAGATCTTGGGCCGCACGCCGACGTAGTCAGGTTGCAGGGAGTCGTTAGGCAGGGCCGGCCAGTAGCGGCGGATCTCGCGCTCGAATTTAGTGCGGCGCGCACCGTTCGCATCATCAAAGTCGTAAGACACGTGATCGGTCCACTCGATGTCGGGGCCGAACTTGGCTCGGCCGGCGACGTCGAGCGTCAAATGCACCCCCAGCCACGCGCCCTGCGGTATGGGATAGACGAGGTGCTTGAAGGGCGCAGCGCCGGTGAGTGCATAGTAGTGCCCCCGGGCCGGATAGGTCTCGGGCACGGTGTAGCCAGGCGCGTAGGAGAGCATGTGGCCTAGTTCCGTGCCGCCAAAGCCTGCGGCAAGGACGAGGTTCTTGGCGGTGAGCTTTGATGTTTCACCGGCGCTCAATGTCTCGATGACAAAATGATCCGCCCCGTTGCCCGGTTGGCTGAGACCGGTAACGGTTGTCTCAAGGACGACCTGTCCGCCGCGTGTCGTGAGATGGCCTTCAAGCGCAGTCATAAGGCCATGACTGTCGATGACGCCGGTCGAAGGGGAGAGGTAGGCCGCAACGCAGACGACTTCCGGCTCAAGCTTTCGTGCCTCGTCAGCAGAAAGGCGTTGCAGATCGTCAACGCCGTTGCGGGCGGCGTTGGCGGCAATCGCCTCGAGCTTTGTGATTTCCTCGTCGCTCGTTGCCACCAAAAGCTTGCCGCAGCGCTGGTACGCGACGCCGTTCTCTTCACAAAACGCATAGAGCAGCGCCTTGCCCTTAACGCACAGTTCGGCGCGCAGACTATTTTGAGGATAGTAGAGGCCAGCGTGAATGACCTGCGAATTGCGCGAACTGGTCTCGGTGCCGGTGCGGTCGTGGCGTTCCAGCACGAACACCTGCTGGCCTTTGTTGGCCAAGGCGCGCGCGATCCCCAGGCCCTCAACGCCTGCACCCACCACGACTGTTTCAACGTCTGCCGCCACGTTGCCGTTTTCCCGCTAGAGCTGGATCGTTTCACTTGGACGCACTTGAGCCGTTCCAAATGAAACGTGAATCACGTCTCTACGCTTTCGCTTTGGAGCAAGATTCACTTATCTGCCGGAGACCTCCCTGGCTTGGAGAGCGATACCATCAAGAACGATCTTGCTCTAGAGCCTGATCGTTTCACTTGGACGCACTTGAGGCGTTCCAAGTGAAACGTGAATCAGTCTCTACACTTTTGATTTAGAGCAAGATTCACTCATCTGCCGGACACGTCTCAGGCATGGGCTTAAGCGATGTCATCAAGAACGATCTTGCTCTAAGGCGCCCCAAGTTTGGCGCGCCGCTTCTCCACAGAGGGCGTCCGCTAACGCTTGCGCGTTGAACAAAATAAGAACACTCTGCCTGCGAAAATGCGATTCGCGTTCATCCATACTGCCGACTGGCAGATCGGCAAGCGCTTCGGT
>JAUWCP010000072.1 GCA_030609245.1 Hyphomicrobium sp. | reverse complement strand
CAAAGCTACGCGTGGAATGGGTGCGCGCTCCGGTTCTCTCCCGCCAAATCACCACCGATCTGCGCGGGTTTGTGGAGCGCGTCGAGCCGCGCGCCAAGCGGGGGCAGCGCATCACGCTGCGCGTCATTGCGCTTGGCGACGCGAGACGGCAAGCGCGCCCGCGACGCGTTCGCTTCACGACGAATAGGCCGGTTAGCGGTCTTAAACCCGGTGACGCCATACGCTTGCGAGCCACGTTAATGCCGCCGTCCGCTCCAGCACTACCTGGCGGCTTCGATTTTGCGCGTCAAGCTTGGTTCAACGGGTTGGGCGCGGTTGGCTACGCCCGTTCTAGGCTCGAGCCGGACATGGAGGCGGGACCGTCGCCGTCCGACTTGCAGCTGTGGGCGGCGGTGGAGCGGGTGCGTCAGGCGATCGGCCAGCGCATCCTGGCGGTGCTACCGGGCCAGCCGGGCGCCATTGCCAACGCGCTCATTACAGGGGAGCGCGGCGGCATCTCGGAGGAGACCAACGCAGCATTTCGCGCTTCCGGGCTGTTCCACGTCCTGTCGATCTCGGGTTTGCACATGGTGATCATGTCAGGCTCCGTGTTCTTTCTTGTGAGACTTTGCCTCGCAGCCGTCTCCGTTTTGGCGTTGCGCTATCCGATCAAGAAATGGGCCGCTGTTGCCGCGACGGTTGCCGCCTTCGCCTACTTGCTGATTTCCGGGGCGTCTTTTGCCACTGTGCGCTCGGTGATCATGATCTCGATCATGTTCGTCGCCGTCGTGCTCGACCGGCCCGCGCTGGCACTACGTAACGTGGTGCTCGCCGCGCTTGTGATCCTGATCCTCTTTCCTGAGAGCCTGTTCAATACTGGTTTCCAGATGTCGTTTGCGGCTGTTGCCGGCCTCGTTGCCTTCTATGAGGCGATTCGCCATAGCGGAGAGGGAGCATTCGTTCCGCGCGGACCGCTTACGCGGCTCGCGTTATTCTTGGTGGGCATCGTGCTGTCGACGCTGGTGGCGAGTGCTGCCGTGGCGCCGTTCGCCGCCTATCATTTCCACCAGAGCCAGCAATATGCCGTGCTCGCCAACCTCATTGCTATTCCGCTATGCAACCTGATCGTCATGCCGGCCGCGCTGGTGACTCTTATGGCCATGCCGCTTGGTCTCGAAGCGCTGCCGCTGTGGATAATGGGGCTTGGCATCGAAGGCATGACATGGGTTGCGGAGCGCGTCGGGAGCTTGCCGGGCGCGGTTGGACGAATTCCCGCCATGCCGACGTTCGCGTTCCTGTTGATGGTGGCTGGTGGTCTTTGGATGGTGCTCTGGCAGACGCGCTGGCGTTTGTTGGGCGCAGCGTTGATTGCCGCCGGCATCGCGCTGGCGCCGACTTTGCAGCGGCCAGACGTTTTGATTGCACGCGATGGGGCGCTTGTAGCCGTGCGTAGTGACGATCAACGGCTCTCAGCGGTGGGTTCGCGCCGCCCTTCGTTCGAGCTCATTCGTTGGCTTGAGCATGACGGTGATACACGAGCGCCAAAAGAGGCAACGAAGGCGTCGGCGTTTAAGTGCGACGCAGTTGGTTGTCGTGCGTCGGTGAAAGGCGTGACGGTCGCCGTCGCACGCCACCCGGCCGCCCTAGCGGATGACTGCCAGCGCGCAAAAATACTCATTGTCAGCTTTGCCAATCCCCAGGGCTGCAACGGTCCCGCGGCGCTGATTGATTTCTTCGCCGTGCGCCGGGGCGGCACGCACGCGGTCTATATTGGGGAGGACGGGCACATTCGCGTCGAGACGGTCGCTCAAATGCGGGGAGACAGGCCCTGGTCGTTGCGACGCACGACGCGCTTCAGTAAAAAGCGCGTATCAAAGCCTCAGTAGCGCCGCATCAGTCCAACGAGACGTCCCTGAATGTCAATTTGATCGGGCCCGAAGATGCGGGTCTTGAATTCGGGGTTTGCGGCTTCAAGCGCAATAGTTGTGCCCTTCTTGCGCAGGCGCTTGAGCGTTGCCTCTTCTTGATCCACCAGCGCGACGACAATGTCACCGTTCTCCGCGGTATCGCAGCGGCGAACGATGACGACGTCACCGTCGAGGATGCCGGCATCGATCATCGAATCGCCCTTCACCTCCAAGGCAAAGTGCTCGCCGTTGGTGAGCAAGTCGGGCGGGCAGGCGATGTCGTGGCTGTGGTTCTGGATGGCGCTGATGGGTGTGCCGGCAGCAATGCGCCCCATGACGGGAACGGAGACGGTGCGGCTGTCGATGACGGTCGAAGGTGGCGTGCTCATGCTCATGTCGCGGATGTGGCTGCCCTCGATCACGCTTGGCTGGAAGCCAGCACGACGTTCAGCGGGCCCCTGGTCCGCATTCTCAGGCAGACGAATGACCTCGATGGCGCGCGCGCGATGGGGCAGGCGGCGGATAAATCCGCGCTCCACCAGCGCCGTAATAAGGCGGTGAATGCCCGACTTCGATTTGAGGTCGAGCGCGTCCTTCATCTCGTCGAACGACGGCGGCACGCCCGAATCCTGCATGCGGGAATGGATGAAGAGCAAAAGCTCTTTCTGCTTTTCGGTTAGCATTGGCCCTCCAGTGCCTGGTGCGGCGATGATGCGATCGGGAAAGAACTGCCGCGACAGCATGGACAAAGCATGAACGTACCCTAGCCGTTCGCGTCGCGTTCCGCAAGAGGGGCCGGAAAGTGGGGGATTTCAGAAGTCGAGCGATAGCACAGAGACCTCCGAGCCGGCGGTCAGGGCAGGGGCGTTGGGGGCACGCACGATCAGTACGTCGGCGGCGATAAGCCCCGTCAGATGGGCGCTATCTTGGGATGACAGCACGCTCACGCGCGGTGGGCTCGCCTCATCGGGCGCACGCTTGGCGCGCATGTAATGCTGACGCGGGCCATTGGCCTGCAAATCGTGGGCGAGCACGGCGGTCGTCTCTTGCAGAGGCGAATCGGTGCGTCCGAGTAGGCGGTGAATGAGGGGGACGAGAAAGACGCGGGCTGCCACCAGACACGACACGGGATTGCCCGGCAGCCCCAATACGCGCGTGGCGTCCATACGGCCGAACAACATGGGCTTGCCGGGTCGAATGGCGACCTTCCAGAAGTCGAGCGTCATGCCCCGCGCTTCGAGCGCGGCCCGCACAAGGTCGCGGTCGCCCACCGAAGCCCCGCCGATGGTGACCAGCACATCTGTGCCCGAGGCGGCTTGCAGCTTGGCGTCGAGTGCTTCGCGCGTGTCACCTGCGATGCCAAGAAGCTGGGGCGCACCGCCGGCACGTTCGACTAACGCGGCGAGCCCATACGCATTGGACGCCACGATCTGATCGGGACCGGGTGTCGTGCCCGGCTCAACCAGTTCGTCGCCGGTCGCCAGGATTGCCACGCTTGGTCTTACCCGGACGGAAAGCTGCGCATGACCAGCGGCCGCAGCGAGTGTAATGGCGCGCGCGTCAACGAGGCGTCCGGCGGAGAGCAGCGTCTGCCCTTTGCGAAAGTCACCGCCCATGGTGCGGACATTGGCGCCGGGGCGCGGCGCCTCAAGAACGACGACCGTGTCGCCCTGGCGCTCGGTGTTCTCCTGGATGACAACGGTATCTGTTCGGGTGGGTAACGGCGCGCCCGTGAAGATGCGCACGGCTGTGCCCTGTTCCACCGTTTCCGTAAACCCGCATCCAGCTTGCGACTCTCCAGCGACCCTCAATGAAGTGGGCAGGTTTGCAAGATCGCCAGCGCTCACCGCATAGCCATCCATAGCCGATGCGTTGAACGGCGGCTGTGTGAGCTTTGCGGTGACGTCCTGGGCCAACACGCGGTTGTGAGCGTCCAGCAGCAGTACGTCCTGTGTCGCTGTCGGTGAGGCGCCGTCAAAGACACGTTTCAGTGCCTCTTCGACGGGGAGGAGCGACATTGCTCAGGAGCTCCGTTTAGGCGCCGGCTCGGCTCGGTAATCGCCCGAGCGCCCGCCAGACTTCTCAATCAGGCGAATGCGCTCAAAGGTCATGGCGCGATCGACCGCTTTCAGCATGTCGTAGAGCGTCAAACAGGCTACCGAGACCGCCGTCAGCGCCTCCATCTCCACGCCCGTTCTCGCCGTCGTCTTCACCTCGGCGACCACGCGCACGCCGGGTGGCCCGCTATTGGTCTCCAGATCGACGGTGACTTTGGCCAGCGCGAGGGGATGGCACAGTGGGATCAACTCGTGTGTGCGCTTGGCCGCCATTATGCCGGCGATGCGCGCGGTGGCGAGTACGTCGCCCTTCGGCGCATCACCTCTCTTAAGCAACGCCAGTGTCTCCGGCTTCATGGCAACAAAGCCTTCGGCGATGGCTGTGCGCGCCGTCACGGGCTTGTCGGACACATCGACCATATGGGCTTCGCCTGCCTCGTTCACGTGGCTCAATCTGCTGCTCTTAGTCATGGTGTGCTCCTTAGCCTTTAGCCGGCGGCAGGCGCGAGCAGCGTGCGCGTGGCGGCGGCCACGTCGTCTTGGCGCATCAGGCTCTCGCCCACAAGGAATGTCGCAACGCCCGCCCGAGTGAGACGCGCGATGTCGTCGGTCGTAAAAATTCCGCTTTCGCCTACGACGATGCGATCGGCGGGCACGCGTGGCGCCAGCTCCTCGGTTGTCGCCAGCGTCGTCTCGAACGTTTTGAGATTGCGATTGTTGATGCCGATGAGCCGGCAATCAAGTTTCAGCGCACGCTCCAACTCGCTTGCGTCGTGCACCTCAGCGATGGCGTCCATGTGCCAATCCTTGGCGGCGGAGGCTAGCTCATGGGCTGTCGCGTCGTCGACCTCGGCCAGGATGATAAGGATGCAGTCGGCGCCCCATGCGCGCGCCTCGACGACCTGATAGGTATCGAGCATGAAGTCCTTGCGCAACGCGGGCAGCGATGTTGCCGCCCGCGCGTGCGTCAAATACTCAGGCGCGCCTTGGAACGAGGGAGCGTCGGTCAAGACGGAAAGGCAGGCGGCCCCACCCGCCTCGTAGGCCTTGGCGAGTGCTGGGGGATCGAAATCGGCGCGGATCAGTCCCTTGGACGGGCTCGCCTTCTTCACCTCGGCAATGAGCGCAGGCTGGCCTGCGCGATGCTTGGCTTCAATTGCGCCGGCGAACGAGCGCACCGGCGGGGCGCTGCGCGCCAGCTCGGCCAGCACCTGGAGCGGGGCGCGTTGCTTGGCGCGCGCTATCTCGTCCAGTTTGTAGCGTGTGATTCTCTCTAAGATATCGGCCATGGCGGGGAGAATACGTGAGGCGCGCAACACTTGCTACCGGGGGCCGGTGCTACCGGGGGCCGGTGCTACCGGGGGACGGGATGACGTCGAGAGGAGGCAAGCGCGGCCACCTCGCGGCGTCCGACACCTGAAGGTTCAGGGTCGTGGGGAGCGATCTTTGCGGCGTCCTTGACGATTTGCGCTCGCTCAAGGCCGCATTCGCAAACTTAGGCTAAGTGTCCATGGAGCCCAGATTCCCGGAGGCTCCCATGGACGAAGCACTCAAAGCCAAGATTCTCGACGTACTCAAGCGTCACCACTTGATGGCGCTGGCCACCATTCGCCCCGACGGTTTCCCGCAGGTAACGACCGTCAACTATGTCCATGAAGATCTCACATTGTACTTTGCGGCTGACGCGGCCTCGCAGAAAGCCGGCAACATCAAGCTGAACAACAAAGTCTCTGCCGCTATCACAAGCGAGACGCGGGACTTCTATAAGCTTCGCGGTTTGTCGCTGTCGGGCCTCGCCACACGGATCGTGGACGAACAAGAGGCGCAGAGATTGTCGTTGAAGCTTTTTCGCGCGCTGCCGCAATCAAGGCGGTTCGTTCCCAGGGACCCTAAGGATCTCGCCGTCTTTGCGATCACGCCCGTGGCGATTGCGCTGGTCGACTATGCATCGGGCTTCGGCAAGTCCTATCTGCTCGAGCTGCCGAGCCGGAAGTGTGCCGGGCAGCATTAACGTAAAACGTGGCGCCTTTGTTAGCGGCACCTAAGGCCTTGTGCTCATGCTGATGAAAGCGCGCCATTTCGCAGTTGCAGCGAATTGACTTTCGAAGCTTAGGCCTGTATTCCACCTAAACAAATTCCCACCCACTAGATCTCTCCGCCCTCGTAGGAAATGCGCCTGCTTGTGTTATCAAGCAATAGTCAAGTAAGGATACACAGTGAGCACCGCAGAAACTTTCGAATTAGATGAAACGGGCAAGATTGATATCACGGATATCTACAATAAACCCGATCCGAGACGCTACTATTCTACATTAAGGGATTTGGAATACCAGATCCCCGAGACCGCAAAGCCGGTATTTCAGCGGGTCATCAGCGCCTATCGACAAGCCTATGGGAAGGATAAGGTTCGCGTCCTCGACGTGGGGTGTTCCTATGGTGTTAATGCCGCAATACTGAAGTGCGACCTAGAGATGGATCAGCTCTACGATCTCTATGCTTCCCAGGCGGGGCCAAGTACTCGGAGAGATCAGTTGTTGGCGCACGATCAGACGCTGATGGAAGAGCGCATCAAGGATGCGGAACTTGAGGTCGTTGGCCTCGATATTTCGAAATGCGCTATTGATTACGCTGTCGCGGCCCACCTTCTCGACGATGGCGTCGCGGCTAACCTGGAGGCCGGCGCTCCACCACCGGAAGCTGCCGCAGTGCTGGATGAAGCAGATCTCGTAATCTCTACGGGCTGCATCGGCTATGTCGGCAAGAAAACGATGAAGGGAATACTTGACGCCAACGCGCCAAGGAGACCTTGGATGGCGCACTTCGTGCTGCGGATGTTTCCCTTCGATGAAATCGGTACGGTGCTGGAAGACTTCGGATACGTCACCGAGAAGGTCGAGAACCAGACGTTTGTGCAGCGCCGCTTTGCGAGCGATGAGGAGCGGGAGCAGGTCCTGCAACGACTGTCTGAGCTGGGCATAGATGCGAGCGGTCTCGAGGCCGATGGCTGGTACCACGCGGAGGCCTTTATTTCGCGGCCAGCTGAGGATCAAGCGGCCACGAGCATCGGTGAGCTGGCCCCTTCTGCCTAAGCCAACTGTCCTTCCGATTTATCCGTGTCCGCACTTGTCGCTCTTTGCGGCAAAGCACGCGCCCACATGCACGGAAATTAAGCGCGTTGCGAATATGTCACGCTAATCCGGTCTATTATCTCCCTGGGCTGGAGCGAATCACAACACGGAAATGCATTTCCGGCCGGTCATTCTGGGGGAGTTAAAACGATGGGTCTCATCACAGCACTAGCAATCAGCATCGGCCTGCTCGGTGGTATTGCGACTTATTTGGTCTTTTCCGATCCGTTAATGTTGGGCCTGCAAATTTGGGCAGTCTTTATCGGGTGGGCAAGTTTCTATCACTGCGGTGGCAAAAGCGGGGGTTTCGTATCCAGCGCGGTTGCCAACGTATGGGGCGTGGTGTGGGCCGCGCTGACACTATTGGCCGTCTCGCAGCTTCCCTTCGGTGAAGCACTTGGGTTGCCCGTCTGGGCGGGCATCTGCGTGGCGATCGGCGTTGGCGTCATGATCCTCGGGTGCAACATCCCGATGTTCTCGGCGGTCCCAGCCACTGTTTACGGCTACGCAGCGACCGTTGCGCTCGTGTTGCTCACAGCGACCGGCATGGACAACTTGACCATGCCGACGTTGGAGAACCCGGCCGTGATCATCGCCATGTCGTTAGTTGTCGGCGGCGTCTTCGGCATTATCTCCGAGATGTTGGCAGGGGCTTTAGCGAAGTCGGAATAATTCGTTTAGCGCAGGCGCTAAAAGCGCTTGTGTATACGAAAACAAGAAGCGGCCGAGGCAAATACCAACTTGCCTCGGCCTGCGCGTGTTCTCGCTCAATCTGCTTCTAGCTAAGCCTGCGTTCCAGCGCGGACAGCTGTTCTTTCAGCGCATCGGGCAGATCGTCGCCGAACGTGGCGAAGTGCTTGCGGATCATGGGCAGCTCGGCCTTCCAGCCCTCAGCATCGACCGCGTTTAGCGCCTTCATGGTCTCAGGCGCAACGTCGAGGCCGGTAACGTCGAGCGCGTCTTCGGCTGGAAGCTTTCCAATGGGCGTGTCAACGGCTTCGGCTGTGCCATTGCAGCGTTCAAAGATCCACTTCAAGACACGGCTGTTCTCCGCATAGCCGGGCCACATGAATTTGCCTTCCGGGCTTTTGCGGAACCAATTGACGTAGAAGACCTTCGGCATCTTGGCGCCGCCCTTTTCGCCCATCTTCAGCCAGTGGGCGAAGTAGTCGCCCATGTTGTAACCGCAGAAGGGCAGCATCGCCATGGGATCGCGGCGCAGTTCGCCGATTTTGCCGGCTGCTGCTGCGGTCTTCTCCGACGCCATGATCGAGCCAAGGAAGGTGCCATGGTTCCAGTCCAAGGCCTCGGTCACCAGCGGCACAACGGAAGCGCGCCGGCCACCGAACAGGATGGCGTCGATCGGCACACCCTTGGGGTCTTCCCACTCTGGCGCGATGACCGGACATTGTCTGGCAGGGGCGGTGAAGCGCGCATTCGGGTGAGCGGCTGTACGTCCCGCACCCGGCCTCCAGGAGCGCCGGCGCCAGTCGATGGCGTGCGCTGGCGGCTCGTCCGTCATCTCCTCCCACCACACATCGCCATCGTCGGTCAGCGCGACGTTGGAGTAGATGCAGTTGCCGCTCAGCGTCTTCATGGCGTTGGAGTTGCTCTCATCTGACGTGCCGGGCGCAACACCGAAGAAGCCGGTTTCGGGATTGATGGCGTAGAGCCGGCCGTCTTCGCCAAACTTCATCCAGCAAATGTCATCGCCGATCGTCTCCGCCTTCCAGCCGGGGATGGTCGGGACGAGCATTGCCAGGTTCGTCTTGCCGCAGGCGGAAGGGAAGGCGGCGGCAATGTATTTCGCTTCGCCCTCGGGGTTGGTGAGCTTGAGGATGAGCATGTGCTCAGCCATCCAACCTTCATCGCGTGCCTGGACCGAGGCGATGCGCAGCGCGTGGCACTTCTTGCCGAGCAGGGCGTTGCCGCCGTAGCCCGATCCATAGGACCAAATCTCGCGCGTCTCGGGGAAGTGCGAGATGTATTTCGTGGCGTTGCAAGGCCACGGCACATCGACCGATGTCGGTGTGGGGAGCGGATAGCCGACAGTGTGCATGCCGCGCACAAAGTCGTCGCTCTGCCCAAGCGCGTCCCAGACCTTGGCGCCGACGCGGGTCATGATGTGCATATTGGCGACCGCATAAGCGCTGTCGGTGACCATGACGCCAATGCCGGCGATGGGCGAGCCAATAGGTCCCATAGAGTAGGGAACGACGTACATCTTGCGGCCCGCCATTGCGCCTTCGTAGAGTTTGGTCAGGGTCACCTTCATTTCAGCGGGGTCGAACCAGTTGTTGGTCGGGCCGGCGTCTTCCTTTTTTTCCGAGCAGATGTAGGTCTGATCCTCGACGCGGGCGACGTCGACGGGGTCGGAGCGCACGAGAATGGAGTTGGGCCGCTTTTCTGGGTTCAGCCAAATGGCCGTGCCACAGTCCACCAGGAGCTTCAGCATCGCCTGAAACTCTTCCTTAGAGCCATCGCACCAGTGAACTTCGTCGGGCTTGAAGAGTGCTTTGGCTTTGTCGACGAATGCCAGGACCTTGGGATTGCTGGTTGGTACTTGATCGGATGCGACTTGAGGCGATACGGCGGGTTGCAGGCTCATTGTGTGGCGTTCCCTAAAAAGTTGGACAGGCTTGGTATGTTGAGATGCTGCGACTGCTAGCATTGAAGAGGGAAGACTTTCAAGCGATTGGGCGTCGCCTCTCGCAGCCACGGCACGACCTCAGGCCTTGTGAGATGCGACCAAATAAGCGGTCAATGCGGGTCAACGCCCAATAAGGCGCAATTTTCAGCTTAATCGCGGACACTCGGGTCTCGTGAATCTTGCTCTGTAGCGGCCGGTCCCCATTGAGATCAAATGCCGCGACCGCC
>JAUWCP010000212.1 GCA_030609245.1 Hyphomicrobium sp. | reverse complement strand
GCGGACTATCGTGTTGCCATCGTGCCAGGGTCCGATACCGGCGCATTCGAGATGGCGTTGTGGACCATGTTAGGCGCACGTGGTGTTGACGTTCTCTCCTGGGACGCATTCGGAAAACTTTGGGTGCACGACATCGTGCGGCACCTCAGAATCGAAGATACGCGGGTGCTGGAAGCGGACTACGGCCGCCTTCCCGATCTGAGCGTCGTCGACTTCAACCGCGACGTTGTCTTCGCCTGGAATGGCACCACCTCGGGCGTGCGTGTGCCGAGCGGCGATTGGATTCGTGACGACCGGCGCGGCCTGACGTTCGTCGACGCAACGTCCGCCGTCTTCGCGCAAGACATCGACTGGCCCAAGGTCGATGTCGCCACCTTCTCCTGGCAGAAGGTTTCTGGGGGCGAAGCCGCGCACGGCATGATCATCCTGTCTCCGCGGGCCGTAGAGCGGCTGGAAAGCTATGTGCCGCCTTGGCCGGTGCCAAAAGTATTCCGCCTTACCAAGGCTTACCGGTTGATCGAAGGGCTTTTCAAAGGTGAGACGATCAACACACCTTCGATGCTGTGCGTGGAGGATTATCTGGATGCGCTGCGCTGGGCCGAAGGGATAGGGGGCCTCGGCGCGCTGCAAGCCCGCGCCAACGCGAACGCGGCGGTAATTTTCGACTGGATCGAAGACAGTCCTTGGATTGCCAACCTGGCCGTCGATCCCGCCACGAGATCCAATACATCGGTATGCCTGCGCATAGACCATCCCGCTGTTACCTCCCGTGGCGCCGCTTGGGAGGAGCAGGTTTGCAAGCAAATTGCCGCACTTCTTAATGAAGAGGGTGTGGCCAAGGACATCGGCGCATACCGTGCCGCGCCGCCTGGCCTTAGAATCTGGTGTGGATCGACCGTGGAGCGATCTGATTTGGATCGGCTCACGCCTTGGCTCGACTGGGCCTTTACGCATGCTGTCACGCTTCTGAACAAAACCGCTTGATACGGCGGCGCGCGGGGTGCCGGCGCATTCGGCGCGTCGTCATAATTCAGACGCGATACGTCCCCACTCGTGGGGAAAACGATTTGGGGAAAAGAATGCGAATAGCAATTACGATTGTTGGCCTTTGGGCGGTACTTCTGACGTCGTCAGCGACGGCTGCGGAGGTTCCTGCAACCTCACGTATCGACGCTGTGACGGTCTACCTGTCCGGCGCTCAAGTGGCGCGCAGCGCCCAGATCATGTTGGATGAGGGCGAGCACACTCTCGTCTTCAATGATTTGCCCGCTGAAGCCGTTCCCGGATCCATTCGTGTCGACGGCAAGGCAACGGCCAAGCTCGACATCCGATCTGTGGATGCGCGCCGCCTTTACATTCCACGTGCCGACCAGTCCTTACTGCATGCAGAACGCAAACGCCTCGAAGACGAGATCGAGAAGCTGCGCGATGAGCGTGGATTGGCGCAAGGCCAACAAGACGCCGCACAAACACAAAAGACTCTCCTCGGCAATCTTGCTCAGATGCCCGGCCGCCCGCTTCAAGGCAAAGAGTCTACGCAGCCGGTGCCGCAGACGGACTGGGCCCAAGTCCTTGCCCTCATCGGTACGGGCATGACGCAAGCGCAGCGCAGCGCGCTCGAAGCTGAAGTCACTAAGCGCGAACTTGACCGCAAGATCGAGGAGCTGGAGAAGAAGCTTTCTGAGGTTGCGCCAGCACGGGTCCAGCAGACCGAGGTCAAGGTGTTTGTCAACGCCGCGGCACCTCTCGAGGCGGAACTGACCGTGCGCTATCAGGTGCGTAATGCGAACTGGCGGCCGCGATATGATGCGCGTCTTGATACCGGTTCCAAGACGGCTGCGCCCCGTCTCGATCTGACGCGGCGCGCCGAGATCACGCAAAGCACCGGAGAAAGCTGGGATAATATCACTCTGCGGTTGTCCACCACACGCCCCGCCGCCCATGCGGCAGCGCCTGAACTGCATACAGTGACCGTCGACTTCGAGCCCGAGCTGAAGCCGGGATTGGCAGCAGCGCCCCCGGCGCCCGCAAAGCGCATGACACGCGCCTTCGGGAAAGTCGCACGCGAGGAAGCCGAAGCCGATGCCTTGAGGCCCATGGCCATGCCCAACGTTGTGGCGGCAAATGCAGCCGTTGCGGCAGCCCCGTTCCAGGCGGTGTTCGCCGTTCCAGGCCGGCTAACGATTCCGGCGACGGGCGAAGCCAAGCGCGTGCAACTGCAAGAAAACAACATCGAGCCGACCCTGACCGTCCGCACGGTGCCGAAAGTCGATCCCAAGGCCTATCTCTACGTAAAGTTCATTCTTCCCAAGGGGGCACCATTGCTGCCGGGTGCCGTGTCTCTGTTCCGGGATGGCGCCTTCGTTGGCACCGGCAAGCTTCCCGTCCTGGCGCCTGGCGAGGAGCATGAGCTCGGTTTCGGCGCCGACGACCAGGTGCGCGTGCGCCACGCCATCGTCGGGCAGACCCGCGGTGAAACCGGCCTCATCTCATCGTCGCGCACCGACAGTCGTAAATTCCGCATCACGGTAAAGAACCAGCATGAGCGCGCCGTGGAGCTTGTCGTGCTCGACCAAATTCCCATCTCGCTGAACGAGGAAATCAAGGTCACCCTCCTTGGGCCGACGAAGCCGACAAAGCGCAACGTCGACGACAAGCGTGGCGTCATCGCTTTTGAGTCGAAGCTGGAGCCCGAGCGGGAGCGTGTCATAGAATTTGGCTATCGTGTCACTTGGCCGGGCAAACGCCCCATCATCTATGGGCGCTGAGCTCTAGAGCAAGATCGTTCTTGATGGAATCACTCGCCAAGCCCAGAAGGTTCCCGGCAAGAACGTGAATCTTACTCTAAATCAAAAGTGTAGAGACTGATTCACGTTTCACTTGGACGCAATTAGCGCTTCCAAGTGAAACGATCAGGCTCTAGCCGCCGATGCTCAAGAAACCGGAACCGTTTAGATAGCGACTCGCTCGCCGGGCCGCAAATTCTGCACCCCCGGCGGCCTGACCCCAAGCATCAGTATTTCCATTGCCGGGCCTTAGCCACGAGGAAGTCCCGTAGCACTTGCACCTTTTTCGACGCCTTCAGCTCTTCTGGATAGACGAAGAGGATCGGCAAGACGGGCGGATCGATTTCTGTGAGCACGGGCACAAGATCTGCTTCGTCGGCGGTCATGTAGTCGGGGATCATGCCAATGCCGATGCCAGCCCGGATCGCGGAGCGCAGCGCAATCACGCTATTGGCGCGAAAGGCTGGCTCTCTCGGTCCATGGCTGTCGCGTCCCACCGTCTCGATCCAGGTTATGGCAGACAGATGCTGGGCCGGCTGACCGCTGTAGGAAACGATGCGGTGATGGTCCAACTCCTCAAGCGTATTCGGCGCACCAAAGCGGCGCACGTACTGGGTTGAGGCGAAAGCGCGCACCTTGGCGCTGAAGAGCGCGCGGCGGATGAGATCGGTCTGCCCCGGCTCCTGCGTCCAGATAGCAACATCGGCTGCGCGCATGCCGATGTCGACCTGCTCATCATTCAGGAGAAGTTCGATCCGGATCTCGGGGTAGATCTCATGAAATTCGCGCAAGCGCGGCGTCAACCAAACCGTACCGAATCCAATGGGCGCTGTGATGCGCAATTCGCCCGTGGGCTGCGATGTCGAATCCGACAGCAAAGTCTCCGCTGTATGCAGTTTGTTGATGACATCCGATGTGGTCCGGTGCAGCAGCTCGCCCTGCTCGGTCAGCACGAGCCCGCGTGCATGGCGATGAAACAGCGCGACTTTAAGCTCTCGCTCGAGCGCAGAAACCTGCCGGCTGACCGCCGACTGGCTCATGTGCAGGCTATCGCCGGCATGAGTGAAGCTGCCGGCTTCCGCGGCGGCATGGAAAATTCTGAGCTTGTCCCAATCCATTGATCGACCTCGCCGGGCAACCCCGACGGCACTGTCGGCTTCGGCTTGCTGCACCGCAACGTAGCCCACGCAAAGATGCATGAACAGTGCGTGTCCATCCTTGAACTGCGGCCGATCGCACTCTTTATATGCATCGGTGACCGGTCAGAGCACCGCTGACATTGACTACGTTCCGGCGAGTCGCACCGTGTTGATCCCGATGCTCAGAAAGGACAAGCTGCTGGCCTACCGGCTTCAATGACGCGATCGCGGCTCACTCGGCAGCTTCTGCCTCGATCTCCAGCGTTGCAAAATAGCGCTCAGCTTCCAGCGCAGCCATGCAGCCCAGTGCTGCCGCAGTAACAGCTTGCCGGTAGACTTCATC
>JAUWCP010000015.1 GCA_030609245.1 Hyphomicrobium sp. | reverse complement strand
CACCGCTGCCCGCTTCAGTGTCCCTATTGCTCAAACCCCGTCGAGCTTGAGCGCGCCAACACCGAGTTGACGACAGAAGAGTGGCAGAACGTCATGCGCCAGGCGGCAGAGCTTGGCGTCTTGCAAATCCACCTCTCAGGCGGCGAGCCGACGGCACGCCGTGACCTCGTCGACATCGTGAAGACCGCCTCTGAGTGCGGGCTTTATACGAACCTCATCACCGCCGCCGTGCTGCTCAAACGCGAGCAGCTCGAGAAGCTCAAGGAAGCTGGCCTCGACCACGTACAAATTTCCATCCAGGATACTGACGCGCGACCTGAGAACGCCGATCGCATCGGCGGCTACAAGGGTGGCAGCGCCAAGAAGAAAGTGGTTGCGGGTTGGGTTCGCGAACTTGGCCTGCCGCTCACCATCAACGCACCGATACATCGACACAACGTCGATAACGTCGCGGGCATCATCAACTACGCAGTCGACCTTGGCGCCGACCGCGTGGAGATCGCGCACGTCCAGTATTATGCCTGGGCCTTGATGAACCGGGCCTCTCTGATGCCGACGCGTGAGCAGTTCAATGAGTCGGCCAAGATCGTGGAAAAGGCCCGCGAAGATCTCAAGGGCATCATTGTCATCGATTCCGTCGTGCCCGATTACTACGCCAAGTATCCCAAGCCCTGCATGGGTGGCTGGGGACGCGGCATCATCAATGTAACGCCATCGGGGCGCGTCCTTCCCTGCCACGCGGCAGAGTCCATCACCGGCTTAAACTTCGACAACATCCGCGACAAGCCGCTTGCCGAGATCTGGCTCAATGGCGATGCGTTCCAGAAGTACCGTGGAATGGATTGGATGAAGGAGCCGTGCCGTACCTGTCCGCGCCGTGAAATCGACTTTGGCGGTTGCCGCTGCCAGGCATTCGCATTGACGGGCGACGCGGCCAATACCGACCCCGCCTGCTCACTGTCGCCGCTACATGAGCGGTGGGCAAAAGTGGCAGAAGTCGAGTCGCATGATGCCTCGCCCGAGTTCGTCTATCGCCGCCCCGGCGGCGCCTCGCGCCAACCAGGCACGCAGAAAAGCCCGGCCACGAGCGAAGCTTAAGCCGAAAAAGGCTGACCACTTAACCCTTTGAATTCCCTCATGCACACATGCGGGGGTGCGGCAACATGTTCAGCCCAAATTCAGAAAAGTCTTGTCACAATCCCATTTGACATAAGATGATCACACGTTCGCTCTGGACGGGTGGTCAGACCAATAAAACAGGGAAGGAAATCGGTATGCTCAGGTGGGTAGTTGCAGCATGTATCGTGATCGCGCTGCCGGCGGTTGCTTCGGCGCAAGACGCGGATGCCGGAAAGAAAATATTCAAGAAGTGCTTTGCCTGCCATGCTATTGGTCCAGGAGCGAAGAACAAAGTTGGCCCCCATCTTAATGGGGTCATCGGCCGCCCTGCCGGATCTGCCGAGGGCTTCAAATATTCTAAAGCGATGAAGGGCTCTGGCATCACTTGGGACCAGGCAATCTTCATTGAGTACATAACCAGCCCAAAGAAGACGATCCCTGGCAACAAGATGATCTTCCCTGGCATCAAGGATGAGCTCGATCGGGAAAATCTCTTTGCTTACATCGAGCAGTTCGATGCCGACGGCAATACGAAGTAGCTAACCTCGATTGGCTGGTTCCGGCTTAGAATTCTGCGCCGCGGAGCTTATGCTTCGCGGTGCTCATTCGTTTGCAGCTCACGTCGGCGGCTGCACGCCTGAGAGATCGATGGCCGCGTGAAGTGTGCGAATGCTTCGCCCGCCGAGCACCAAATCGGGCGCAATGTCCATGAGAGGAGCGAGGACAAACGCGCGCTCTCCGATGTGCGGGTGGGGCAAAACGAAGTCCGTCTCTTGGATGGTCTGGTCGCCGTAGACAAGCAGATCGAGATCGATGAGCCTGGGACCCCACTTTTCGGTCTGTACCCGCCCCATGTGCCGTTCAATCTCCTGGCAGCACTCTAAAAGCGCGCGCGGGGAAAGCTTGGTCGCCACCGAAATGCAGGCATTAACGAATGTGTCCTGATCGGTCTTGCCCCACGGTTCCGTGGTAAAGTTGCGCGAACGGCGCACAAGGCGCACGCCACTGCGTTCGCCCAATAGTCTGATTGCTGTGTCGATGTTCCCGACTTTGTCGCCGAGGTTGGAGCCCAGTGCAATAATACTGTCGAATGCCTCTGTGCTCTCTTTTTTGGTCCCAACCATTTTATTCGTTCGCTTGACCAGCCCGTATTTCAAGCGGGCGCGCCGCATTAACCCAGCTGCGGTATTCCCGCAAGGGCAATGGCATCGATTGAACGCGGACCAAGAAACAGCCCCGATCGAGCGTAACTGAGGTCAGTCATACTTAATGTAGGCAAACCGCATGTCGCTTGCCGGCGTACCTTCCAACCCGCGGCCTTCCGTGCCCGGCTGCCACTGGATAACCTCCTCAATCTTTTTCGCCAGCTCCAGGTCCTTTGACGTGATCCCCTTGGCTGTATGTGTCATGAGACGCACTTCGACCCAAGCATAGGAGGCTGTAATGTCGGGATGGTGCCAGGCCGCCTCAGCAAGATGGCCCACAGCGCCAATCACCATGACCGTACCCTTCCAGCTGTTGGTCTTGTATGTTCTGCGGATCCAGTTGTTCTCTAGATGCCATTTTGGCAGGTTCTGCTGGAGCCAAGCGGTAACCTCGCCATCCGGCATGGGTTTTTCACGCTCCGCCACCATGTTGCTCACTCCTCATGTTTTGTGGACATTCACTCCCATAGGTTCAACGTAATGCCTCTGGCCGACGCAATGCAAACCCCATCCACCAGCGACGGAAGCTCCGCGCAGATACGTGCGCGCGCAGCGGACGGCGCGGTGCGTGTCGTTGCGCCGGCCCGGCTGCACCTGGGCTTTCTCGACCTCAATGGCGGGCTTGGCCGGCGATTTGGCAGCATCGGTCTCGCCATTGATAGGCCGTGTACCGAATTAATTCTCGCACGTAGCCCGACATCGATCGCCGATGGCCCAGACAGCAAGAGGGCTCTGGCGGCGCTCGACCGTTTTGTGGCGGCGCTTTCGCTCGATAAATCCTACCGGATCGATATCCAAAGTGCCATCCCGCCGCATTCCGGACTCGGTTCGGGCACCCAGCTTGCGCTTGCTGTTGGTTCAGCACTAACCGTGCTGGAAGGATTCGACCACAGCCCGGCCGCCCTCGGCGAGCTGGTTGATCGAGGCGCGCGCTCGGCCATCGGCATGGCGTCGTTCAAAGACGGCGGATTTATCGTCGATGGGGGACGTGGCCCTGAAGCAAAGCCACCGTCCATTCTGATGCGCACCGCCTTTCCCGAAGCGTGGCGCATACTGCTGATACTCGACAGACGTACCGCCGGCGTGCACGGCGAAGCAGAGACGCAGGTGTTTGCCGCTCTGCCCCCGCTCCCCGAGAACGCCGCTGCGCATGTTTGCCGGCTCGTCCTCATGCAACTGGCCCCGGGATTGATCGAAAGCGACATCGGGATTTTCGGCAGCGCCGTCAGCGAAATACAATCGATCATTGGAGGCCACTTTGCCGCGGCTCAGGGAGGGCCTTGGACCAGCGCGGCAGTCGGACGCATTGCTGAGGCGCTCAAAACCGCCGGCGCTTATGGTATCGGCCAGAGTTCGTGGGGTCCGACTGGATTTGCATTCGCCCCGACTCAAGAAATTGCCGATCGCCTCTATGAATCTGTGATCGAAAACGCTAGAGGCGAAGGCCTCGAAATCTTGATTGGTCGCGGCCGCAATAGGGGCGCTTCTGTCGAACGGATAATAAACACACAGTCCGAAAGGTCCGAGGGAGGACAAACATGAGCGACGCTACCCCTATTTTGCATATGTTGTCGCCGCAAAAACACATGAGCCCCTTTGACGTGAATATGGCCGCGGACGCCGGTTACAAGGTGATTGTCCCCTATATCAACGTCACCTTGGAAGATGTGACCGCTCTCACACAAGACGCTATCTTTTCACGCCCGCCAAATGATGGCGTACGCACGGGCATCTTCATCGGCGGTAAGGATGCACTCCTGTCGCTTGACATGATGGAAGCCGCTAAGAAGGCACTGGTCCCGCCATTCGGCCTTTCAACCTTTGCCGACCCTGCCGGATCCTTCACAACAGCGGCGGCTATGGTCGCCTGCGTGGAGCGCGTGCTGCGGCTCAAATTTGGGCGGACTTGGAAAGACACGCGCGTCGCCGTCTTCGGCGCCACGGGCGTTGTGGGCTTTGCCGCCTCCATCATCGCCGCGATGGAGGGCGCCAAGGTGAAGCTCGTCGCCCATCGCGGTGTGGAGCGTGTCGTAAAGTCGGCTGCCGTCTCTAAGGAACGCTTCGGCGTCGATCTGGAACCCGCCCCCGGCGAGACGGAAGAGCAAAAGACAGCCATCATCTCTGATGCCCAGGTGATTTTCGCCGCAGCGGCCGCCGGAGTTCGCGTGATCACCGCTGAAAACAAGCAGCAAGCTAAGGACTTGCTTGTCATCGCCGACGTCAACGCCGTGCCACCGCCGGGCGTTGAGGGCATGGAACTGTTCATGGACGGCGCGCCGCTTCCCGGCTGCGATGCCCTTGGCGTAGGCCCGCTCGCTATTGGCGACGTCAAGTACAAGACGGAATCGGGCCTCTTCAAACGCATGATTGCATCGCCTGAGCCCGTTCATTTCGATTTCCGTGATGCCTTCCAATTGGCGCGGACGTTCACGACTTGACCGGCAATTCCGTTCTGATCGCTGCACTGTCTGGGCGGGCGCTCGCCGCTGCCGCCCGGCGCGCAGGGCTCGTTCCTCTCGTCGTCGACGCCTTTGGTGACGAGGATACGCGTGCACACGCCGGCGCCCTCCATTGTCTTGAGAGCGCGACCCAGACGGGTTTTCGTCACCGGCCCCTGCTCGCGGCGTTGGATGCGCTCCACCGCGAAGCAGCGCAGCCCGTAATAGGCCTCGTGCTTGGCTCAGGGTTTGAGGCTGCGCCCAAGCTTCTCGCCGCGCTCGCAAAGCGTTACCCGCTCCTCGGCAACGACGCCGCAGCGATTGCGCGTTCCAAGAACCCCGCAACGTTTTTCCCCTTACTTGAAAAACTAAGTATTCCGCATCCGAAAACGTGCTTGGAGATGCCGCAGGACACAACCGGCTGGCTTTGTAAGCGCACTGGCGGCAGCGGCGGCGCACACGTTATGCCCTGCACGAGCCAAACGAAGGCACGCCGTGGCCGCTACTTCCAGCGCCTCATCAAAGGTACCGCCCTCTCCGTGCTCGCCATCGCTGAATACGGCCGTCTCCACATTGTGGGCATCAGCCGCCAGTGGTGCACCGAAACCGAACCGAAGCCTTTCCGGTACGGCGGCGCGGCCGGCCCCTTCCATCCCAATACAGACGTCGAGGCCGCGATGTTGGCAACCGTCGAGGCCGTTTCGCATGCGCTTGGGCTCGTTGGACTTCTCTCGTTCGACTTTATACTCGCAGACGGCGTATCCTATCTATTGGATGTCAATCCGCGTCCCAGCGCCACGCTCGACATCTTTGACGATGCAAACGGTAGTCTTTTTCTTGCGCACATCGCAGCCTGCGCTGGCGAAAACATCACGCTCCCGGCCCCGCCAAGACCCGGCGCTCGCGCCGCCGCTATCCTCTATGCCGACCATGACCCACTCACGGTTAACAGGCTTACTTGGCCCAATTGGGTAGCTGACCGGCCGCGGCCAGGCACGCGCATTTCTCGTGCCCGTCCAATCGCCACAGTGTTTGGCGAAGGCGCCGACGCCACGGCTGCAGAGTTAAAATGCCGTCAGCGCTTGGACGAACTGGCCCACATGCTATATGGACGACCGCGAAACAGGGAACGTATCAATGCAAAAGTATATCGGGCCCGCTCCGAGCGTCTCAGCGCGAGCGGCCAAACTCGTTGAAGCCCTCGTCGCGAACGCCGGTGCTCTGCGTTGCGTGGTCAGTAAGGGGGCAGCGGGCGAACGGACCATCGACCTGGGCGCAGCGACGCTCGGAGGTCTGGAGGCCGGGCGCCAGCTTGCTGAAATATGCATGGGCGGCCTCGGCGTCGTCACCATCAACACCGCCTCAGGACTAGCGCGCTGGCCGCTGGGCGTGACCGTCCATACCTCCAATCCCGTTATTTCGTGCTTGGGCAGCCAGTATGGCGGCTGGACCATGAGCGATGAAGAGACTGGCTTCTTTGCGCTCGGTTCGGGGCCAGCCCGTGCGTTGGCGCGCAAGGAGGAACTCTTCAAAGAGCTTGATTATGCGGACCATTTCAACAAAGGGACGCTGGTCATCGAAGGCGATAATCCGCCCCCGCCAGCACTCGTAAAGCGCATCGTGAGCGACTGCGGCATTGCCGTCGGCGATCTCACAATCCTTTACGCGCCCACCGGCAGCCTCGCCGGCACCGTGCAGGTCGTTGCACGCGTGCTCGAGGTCGCGCTGCACAAAGCGCACGAGCTTCACTTCCCCCTCGACAACATCGTGGATGGCGTCGGCACCGCACCACTTCCCCCGCCAGTCCCCGACTTCGTGAAAGCCATGGGGCGCACCAACGACGCAATCATCTATGGTGGACGCGTACAGCTCTACGTCCAGGGCAGCGACGAGGCCGCGCAAGAACTCGCTGAGCAGTTGCCCAGCCGCGGCAGCTCAGCTTACGGCAAGCCGTTCGCCGAGACTTTCGCCGCGGTCAATGGCGACTTTTACAAGATCGATCCCATGCTCTTTAGTCCGGCCCAGGTGACCGTATCCAATCTCGACACCGGGTCTTCATTCCACGCTGGCGAACTTGCTCCAGAAATCGTCGACGCAAGCTTCCGCTGAGGCCTTCCAGGGCGGCGGACCGCGCATAGCGCTTTTCCTCGAGGAGGAGAGCGGCTACTGGCACGTGCGCCGCCTCGCCGAAGCCATGCGCCGCCGCGGCGCCTTCGTCGTCATCACCTCTCTGCCCCGCTGCGCCTTCGACACTGAAGCGCCCAGCGGACTGGATATCCCGGGCTTTAATGGCGGCCTTCCAGATGGCGTTTTCGTGCGCGCGATCTCGGCGGGTACGTTGGAACAGATTACGTTCCGGCTAGGCATTTTGCACGCCCTTCGCGAATGCGGTGTGCGCGTATGGAACGACGCCCGCGCTATTGAACGCAGCGTCGACAAATCAATGACGACGTTCTTGTTGCACAAGGCCGGTATCCCGACGCCAAGAACGCGCACCGTGGAGGGTGATGCCCCAGCAAGCGCCTACGCGGCGCAGGCGGGTCGCTCCCTGATTTTCAAGCCGCTGTTCGGCTCACAGGGCAAAGGGCTCGTCCGCATCGAGAGTCCTGAGGACCTGCCCGATCCCGAGGCCGCGGACAATATGTACTACTTGCAGGATTTTGTGCCGCCGGCTGGCGCGATGTTCGAGGACTGGCGGGTCGTTGTCACAAGAAACCGGGTGGTCGCGGCGATGGGACGTAAGGCTGGCGAGTGGATCACCAACGTGTTTCAGGGCGGCGGTCCTATCCCCCACGATCCCAGTACCGAGATGCAGCAGCTCGCAAGCGCCGCCCTTACCGCCGTTGGGGCCGATTATGCCGGGATCGATCTCATCCGCACGCCCGATGGCCGGCTTCTGGTGCTCGAGGTCAACAGCAATCCCTCCTGGAAAGGACTGCAACGCGTCGCCGCCACCGACATCGCGGACGCCGTAGTTGAGGATTTCTTGTTCGCCGTTCGCGAGCACCTCGGACTGCGATCATGTCCGGCCTGACGCAAACCGAAGTACACGCCCTTTTCATCGCCGCCTGTCGCGCCGAGCTTGACGCTCTGAAACCAGGCAATGTGCACGTCCATGCGGCCGGTCACGGCATGGAGGCAGAGCAGTTCACCGCAAGCGCTCAGGCCGCCGCCCCCTGGATCGCGAAAACATCCTTGCGGGTCGGGGAGCGCATCTTGCGCGCCGTTGAAGCCTCGCTTGCGGCTGCGGGCTGCAACACGAACCTCGGCATCATACTACTTGCGGCACCTTTGGCAGCCGCGGCTGAAAAGGCAGAACCGCGCGGTCTTCACGGCCGGCTAAAGGACGTCCTCGCCGCACTCGATGACACCGATGCCGCCCCCGTATTTGCTGCCATTCGGCGAGCCAATCCTGGTGGCCTGGGATCCGTTAAGGACCAGGACGTCGCCTCGGCGCCGACGGCCGGACTGCTCGAGGCCATGTCCCTCGCCGCCGACCGGGATCGCATAGCCCAGGCTTATGTAACCGACTTCGCGGAGGTCTTCGATTTCGGGCTGCCAAGACTTGAACGTATGCGCCGTCAGGCTGCGGATCGATCGATCGCTGTCACCACGCTCCATATGGCCTATCTCGCCGCGTTTGCCGATAGCCATATCGCGCGCAAATTCGGGGCATCCATTGCAGAGGACGTTCGCACGGCGGCCCATGATCTCAAGTCGCAGCGGCAACCGGTAGCGCGCACCGACACGCTTGAAGACCTCATGCGCTTCGACAGCGAACTGAAAGCTCGTCAGTTAAATCCCGGCACCACGGCCGACTTTGTGGTAGCCACCCTTTTTGCCGCGGACATTTGCGACCGATTGGACCCGTCAAAACGCCGGTAACCCCTTGTCGAAAGAGGGGTCCTGGCGTTATCTAGTGGCGGTGCTCAGACGCGCCGCTATCCCGACAACCGGTTCGGGGACGAGTTGTCGCCGATCGCAGCAAACAGGGATAGCTGGAAATCGAGCAGAATCTGCTGAACCTGGCTTCGTCGGGGTCGCGTTGGTGCTCGTGGTGAATTTAGCTATGGGAGAAAACCTCGAAATGGCCAAGGTAAATAAAGTGATGATCGGCGAGTCACTCGTCGGCGACGGCAATGAAGTTGCGCACATCGATCTTATGATCGGTCCGCGCGGCAGCGCTGCCGAGACGGCATTCTGCAACGCCATTACCAACAACAAGGACGGCTTTACCACGCTCCTTGCCCTCATCGCGCCGAACCTCGCCTGTAAGCCGAACACGATCCTTTACAACAAGGTCACCATCAAGGATGCCCGTCAGGCCGTTCAGATGTTTGGCCCTGCTCAGTATGCCGTTGCTAAGGCCGTGCAAGACTGCGTCGCTGAGGGCGTGATCCCAGCTTCTGAAGCAGATGACCTCTACATCTGCGTCGGCGTGTTCATTCACTGGGAAGCAGCCGACGACGCGAAGATCCAGGACTACAACTACAAAGCCGTCAAGGAAGCTATTGCGCGCGCCATCGATGGCAAGCCGACGGCCGCCGAGGCGACCGCTCAGCGCAACACCGCGCAGCATCCGTTCGCTGCGAAGACTTGAAGCGGAAACCGTCCACAGCAGGATGATGCCCCTCCGATGAAGGGGGGTCTGCTGCAGCGATTGGGTCGACTGCTTTCAGGCCGATGGAAGGGATAGAGCCGGCACGTCAATCTGCTCAACCTTCCGCACGAACGGCATGACATCAACGGCCGGCGATCCCTTCCAGATCGCCGGCCGTTATCGTCCCGGCGTGTAGGGCTGTCGCCACGAGCACACCGGCTGCACCCGCCTCACGCAGCGCTTCGATATCGGAATACTCACGTACACCGCCAGCCGCATAGACGCGCCGGCAATCTGCACGCGCAACGAGGTTTGCGATGCGGTTCAGGTCGGGCCCTTCCTCGCTGCCGACGCGCGCAAGCGTCATCGCGATGACGCGATCGGGCCAATGCTCCGCATTCTCCAACACCGAGGGCGGCCCCACAAAGCGATCGTCTTTGAAGTCGAGCGATAACACATAGCGATCCGCCCGAATGTCTCGCAGTGCAGCAGCGCCCGCTTCGTCGAGACTCTCTGAGCCGATGACCATTGTGGTATTGGGTTCGGCGACCAAGCGCGCTGCGGCATCGCACGCCGATGACCCATCATCGATCCACAAATCGACGCCCGGCAACGCTTCCGCTAGCCTTCTGGGCAACGTCTTATTGCGCCCGCGCCCTTCGATGCCGTCCAGGTCAGCGACATAAAGTATGGCAAATGAATAAAGAGACCAGAATCCCAACGCGACGGCCACGGGATCGTTTTCCGTTGCCAACGGCGTTTTCAACGGTTGGTAATCGGCGCGCCGGCCACCCGTGGCACGCACTGCGATCCCATGTTGCACGTCGATTACGGGAATAACATCCATCGGCTTGCCTCCGCGCCCGCCTCGTGTATCACGGCCCGACCCAGCTCGCGATCAACCCGGGCGAAGCCAATACTGGAGATCCCGCAATGGCCGTGACGGCCGGCTATGACGTTGGTGGAGCGCACCTCAAGGTGGCGCTGGCAGAAGACGGCCGCACCATCGCCGTCAAACAGATCGCCTGCCCGCTGTGGCTAGGCCTTGACCGGCTCGATGCGGCGTTTGCTCAAGTCGCCCAGTTGACCCGGCGCGCCGAGCGCCATGCCGCGACCATGACAGGAGAAATGTGCGAGCTGTTCCCCAATCGCCGCACCGGCGTGCGCACACTGGTCGATCGTCTCATTTCGGTTCTTGGACCTGAAACGCGGATCTGGATGGGGCCGCGCGGGTTCGGCAATGCCCAGCAGGCGCATCAAGATCCCGATTGCGTCGCCTCAACCAACTTTCTAGCAACCGCCACACTCGTGGGAAAGCGTCTTGGCGATGGCCTCCTCATCGACATGGGCTCGACCACGACCGACATCATCCCAGTGAGGGCCGGCCACCCCTGCCCGCGTGGTTCAACGGATGGCGCACGTCTCGCCACGAGTGAACTCGTCTATACGGGTTTTACGCGTTCAGACGTTGCCACCGTCGCGCGGGATGTGACCTTCAAAGGCCGCGCACAGCGTCTCGCCGCAGGCAACTTCGCCACCATGTCCGACGTTTACCGCATCCTTGGCAAGCTACCCCACGACGCCGACAACCACGGCACGTCCGATCGGCGCGGAAAATCGCTGGATGAGAGCGCGGCGCGTTTTGCGCGCAGCTTAGGCCACGACAGCGCCGACGCGGCGCTGGACGACTGGCGCGATGCCGCCCGCGATATTGCCGATCAGCAGATGCGAGCCATCCGCGAGGCGTGTTCGCAAGTTCTCACAGAAACGCCCCTTCCCGACGACGCGCCGGTCGTCGCTGCCGGTATCGGCGTATCGCTTATCGAAACTCTTGCCAAGAAGCTTGCGCGTCCATGCCGTACCTTCGGCAATCTCGCCAATGCGACAGACGACTGCCGTCTTTGGGCAACGCGCTGCGCCCCTGCCGTCGCGGTCGCCCTGCTTGCAGAAACGAACTAGCGATGGTGCTTCGGTGGCGGCTGTCAAACAGGGCAAACCTCGCCCCGTTAGTTGGGAGGCCCTAACTGCGGGTCCCGTTCGCCATTCCAGTATCGAAGGACATCGCTGGCATCGATAACGACCGAGATCGTGTCGAGGACAACGACGGCGACCAGCCAGTACTGAAAGAAACCGGCAGGCGCTGCCAAATCGAGGCGCCCCCAGAGCCACCACACCATCGGAATCCACAAGATGTGACCGATTCCCAATAGTCGGACGAAGCCCTTCCGAGAGAAGATCACCATCTGGATCAGTGCGCCGACGAGCGCAGCGCCAAGCACGACCTGCCCCTCAGTCGTTGTCAGATACGCGAGCGGGATAACGATGTTGACGGCCATCAGCAGCATGACCCAGGCTACCCACGGCTTGGGAAGAGTGAGTATGGCCCTCATGAAGTCGATCATGGCGATCAATGTCTTCCCCTCCTGGACCCAATTGTTCCCCTGCTGGCTGCGGGAAAGTGGTCCCTATTCCTCGCTTACGCCCCCACGCTCCGTCCGCCAAGCCTCAACGCGTTCCATCAGCCACCCCCAGGCTTCCTCCTCGCGCGGACCTGCCGTCTTGGAAATGGCGATCTCCAGATATTTCAGCTCAGCTTCGATCTTCTCCGGCGGCAATATCTTAAGCCGCGACACCAGGACGGCACAGTCAAGCACCGCCGCTTGGGCTCTGTTAAATCCCTGCCACGGTCGATGGCTTACCGTGTGAACAATGCGACAGGTAAAGCGCGGGCGAACGTCATCCTCTGTGATACCATCGACGGCAAGCTCCCAGTGCGACACGGCGCTATCGAGCACGACACCTGTCACCTTCTCTGCGGGTCGCATCGGCCAGGCCTTGCGTCCAGTAAGACAGCCGGCAAACACGCGCACATCGTCGGTGTGGCTAGCCACGGCGAAAGGCACCTGACGCAGATTGTCAAGCGTTCGCGAAGGCCGGAACGGCGCAATCACCCACGCGTCACCCTCCTCTATCAGCCCGAGCGGCGCGATGTGCGCCTCACCCGTCGCGTTCATCGTCGTCACGATCGTCTCGACGATTCGCGGCATCAGATCTCTCCTTGCGGGCAGCTTTGAGTGTTGCACCTTCCGGCGCGTGCCTGGTGAGATCCTCCGCCTTGCGGTCAGCGGCAACCCCCCAGTCGAGCGGATTATCCTGAGCATAGCGCTTCGCCAGCGCGCGCGCGATTTCCGCCCTTGCCAGCTCGTAACCTAAATAGAAGGCGTGCGAACCGTCTTTCTCGACACCGAGCTTATCGAACAGCTCAAAGGGATCTTGAGACACGTGGTGGCTGTCACGGTTGTAGATGTGAATACCGTCCTCGGCCACCTCTATGCGGTAGTTCAGGTCTCGCACAGCTTCTGACATGGCGGCGATTTGCTCGGGCGTATCTGGATAGGGCCGTAAATCGTGCAGCGACAACAGCTGATTTCCGTACCCCTTGGGAAGGTTCTCATCCTCTCGTGACCGGTACATCAAGCGCCGCACCGCGTCGTGCTCTTCTACCGTTCGCTGCGTATGTTGAGAAACCTGCACGACAAGCACGTTACGAATCCGAAGCTCGGAGCAGATGCCAAGCAGCACAGCCGTCACGCCCTGACTGTCGACATCCGTCAGCTCGGTCAAATTGCCGGTGCCCATGAGGATTTCGACGTCGGGGCGTGCGCGCCGTAGTTCCGCGTAGCGCTCTAGCGATTGCGTGAAACCGAAATGAATGGGATCGAGAACCGGATCGGCGATGTGCTCAATCCCCAACTCCTCGGCCCGATCGATGGCACGTAGCAGTGATGGCAGATCGCCGTGCGGATTGGACAACAAGATCGGCACCGCTTGCGTACCTTCAATTGCCTCAAGCGTCGTCTCATCGAGACTGAGGACGAAATGGGCACCCGCCCGCGCGCCGCGGCGCAACTCCTCGACATCGCCCGAGTCAACGCTGACGGTCATTCCCAACTTGGCTAACGTCGCGACCGTCTCCTCCAGATGCGGAAACGGCACGCCGGGCTGACAGCCGATATCGATGACGTCGGCGCCCTTGTCTTTTAGATCCGTTGCGCGCGCTACCAGTTGCTCAATGCCAAGGGCTGGCGCGTCGACAATCTCGGCGAAGATGCGCACATCGTGCTTGGAAAGGTCGGGCGGGCCGCCGCCCTTGCCGAAGTACTGCGGCAGATCGATGATCTCATCAGGACCGCGCTCAAAGGGAACCCCATAGTGCTCCGCAAGGCTGTCCAGATCCATGCGGCTGCGCCCCGGGACGATCACACGATCTGCATTGATCGGCTCCTTGAGGCGATTGCGCACGATCGACTCCGTCATCAGCGCGGCAACCTTAACTCCGAGGTTGGTGATACGCCACGATCCATTCGGCAGACCCAGCGCGACAACGGTGTCCTTCAGCCGCGACTCGGCCAATCGCCCGGTCAGGAAGAGTAGGTTTTTAGCCATTTCAGCCGCGCCTCGATTGCCGCCTCGAGCTCGGCCACGCTCTCGACCACAATCGTGTCCTCAAAGCTTTTCAGCCGCTCAGTGTTCTCAAGATCGACCCGGCGAGGATACACCTTGACCATCCCTTTCGGGGCCTCGGTATCGAGCTCAGGTGCTGTATCACACGCAAAAACGATGGTCGGCACCCGGCATTTTCCGGCCTGCGCAAACACATTCGTCGCCAGATTATCCGAAATCCCGTAAACGCATTTGGCAACGGTATTGGACGTCGCCGGTGCGACGATCAACGTATGATAGACGCCATAGTAAAAGTTACCGACAGGAGCGGCGCTTGCGGTCGTATCCTTGTAGATGCGCGTCGAAGGCGGCAACGACAGGTCCTGGCGATACATGCGCAACACCTCTGCCGCTGCCCGCGATACGAACACATCGAGGTCGGTAAGCTCTCGCATGATCGCCAGACACTCCTTGAAGAAGTGCCCCGATCCCGTGAGGGCCCAGCCGAAGCGTGGAGTCTTAACATTGTTCTTTTTCATCTGTGCCGGGCGATAGCACGGCCTGGGGCCATCCGTCGACCGGCATCGCGCGACCTGCCGCGGCGCCGATAAGCGGTCCGGGTACGCGCCTCAACGAGCCCTGCCAGATCTTTTGCGTCACCGTCTCCGACAACCCGCCACCGCAGCCGCGCCCGGTCCACGATCGATGCGAAGGTTGGATCAACCACCTTCAACCTGACGAGCGCGGCAAGCGATGTCCCGCACGCAATGCGGCATGATTTGACCAGCACGACCGGGACCCGCCCGATCCGTTCGGCGAGTCGGGCCGCAAGACCATCGGACGTTGTAGACCAGTTCGCCGTAATGCGCGCATCGCATTGTACAAGCTTCAGCGGTAGCCAGACGGGGATCTGGCCGCGGGCGAGTGCACGCCGCAACTCCGCCAGAGTCTCGAAAGGCGCGAGCCTGGGGTGGAGCGCTTTCAGCATCAACCCCGTTTGGTGCATAGCAAGCAGCGCCATCTGATGCGCCGCCGCATCGGGGAAATGGAACGCGGCTTGCGCGTGGCGCACTGCATCGGCAAATGCTCCGCCGCCTGGGACGATCACCACCGGCACGCGCGCGCGTCCTATAATGTCCAAGATGGATCGTAGCCGTCCGCTCTCAGCGAGACTCCCGCCGAGTTTCACCACGATCGGCAGTGCCGATCCGGCTCTAATGTTTGATTTGCCGCAGCTCAACGCCAGGCACCGCCATTCGCGGACGAACGATCTCGACGCCGACGGACGCTGGACCACGCTCGAGTTTCTCAACGCGCACGAGCACCGAGACTATCCGTTCGTCCTTCAGGCAGTGTTCGGCTATGCGCTCAGCCAACGTCTCGACAAGATTGATGTGGCCCGCGCTCACAACCGCGCGAACCGCTCGGGCCAGGTCGTCATAGGAGGGCACCTCAGCGATCTTATCCCCCTTTGCAGCGATGGTCGACGCTACAGCAGCCTCCACCGTGAAGCTCACCTTCTGTTTGACGCCTTGTTCTTCGTCATAGACACCGACGGAAATCGGGAGCACGAGCCCACGTACGAAGATGTGGTCGCAAGTGCTCACGTCGAGCGGCCCTTTGGCACCCCGTAGACCGCCAATGTTGCGTTGGTCTGTCAAAGCGTCCGCTCCAGCTGCGTCGGCGCAATACCACCGTCACCAACCCGGAAGCAAGGCTGCGCGCTCGTTAACTTCGCCAGCGGTATAGCGTCTCGGACCCGACGCACCGCATCTGCATCAATCATGTCGGATCTCTGCCCATCACGGCACAATCCGCCACGGAAGCCGAGCAAATCCGCCCCCAGCCTCACCAACTCGGGCACGTGCCGCACGCGCAAAGAACCGGCAAGCCCGGCGAACATGCCATATCCGTGTGCTGTCTCGATGAACTGGGTGAGCACGGAGTCCGAAAGAACGTCCGGCAATGCGCCCGAGGCCTTGTCGGCTGTATCGAGCATCACACCGGCAAAGCCAGCCTCCGCCATCGGGCGCATGAGATCTAGTTCCAAACCCTGATCTGCAAGAAGTACGCCCACGAGGCGTACGCGTCCGAGCGCAAGATTGCTCAATCTCTGCAACGTCGCTTGCCCATCTCCAGCTGGCCAAAAACCGATCTTTACGATGTCGATACCTGTCGCAGCCGTGGCGCGAACCGCAGTGGAAACAAGTTCGGGGTCAGTTGGCAGATCACCGATGGTCGCACTCACAGGCACGCGCGCGGACACGCTTTCGAAGATCGCGCGCACCTTGGCCGCTGGCAATGCGCCAAGCGCCCCGGTTGCCGGGTTCTTGGCATCGATTATGTCGGCTCCGAGCGCAACACAGGTTTGCGCTTCGACTTCACTCGTCACGCTGGCGAGAAAGCTCACCGGCCGGCAACGTTGTTTCATGTTGAGAGTTATCCGTCACCGAAGATGCGATGCTGCTCAGCCAGCACCTTCGCTCGGCTTGAGCGGTCGGCAACCGACAACGGCACCGCCACGTCCTGGGCGATACTCGCAGAGCCTTCGGAGAGGCGCAAGATGCGAGTGGCGAGCATCACCGATTCAGCGCGATCGTGGGTCACGAAAAGCACCGTCGTCGGCCGCCTCGACCACAACGTCACGAGCAGCTCGCGTAGCGCCTGTGCGGTGGGGTCATCTAGAGAGACGAACGGCTCATCCATGAGCAGGAATTCTGGCTCCAGCACAAAGGCGCGCGCCAAAGCGACGCGCCGCTGCATGCCCAGCGAAATCATCTCCGGATAGGCAGCGGCCTCAGAGCTGAGCCCAACGCGCTGCAGCAATTCGGGAATGTTGGCGACGCGCGGATCGCCGTCGGGCAGCACTAAAGCGATGTTTTCGTAGACCGTGCGCCAGGGCAGCAGACGCGGAGTCTGAAAGACGTAAGCTACGCGGGGATTACCATCCACGCCAAAGTCGATCGCACCTTCATAATCTTCGTCGAGCCCCGCGATAATGTTGAGCATCGTCGACTTTCCGCAGCCGGAAGGGCCCGTGATCACGACGAACGACCCTGGCTCCACATCGAAAGCAATGCCCTTCAACACCAAGTGCTGCTCCCGGCCGCCAACTGCCGGAAAAATCTTCTTATCAATGCGAATGGAGAGTGGATGCGTCAGCGGCGCCATATATTCGCCCTCGCCGACAGCGGCTGCACAATTGCCATCTCAATGATCTGAACCACGATGACGAAGGCCAGCGCATAAGCCAAAATCATCGGCACATCGAAGAGCTGGAACGCTATGTTGAGCTGATGGCCGACACCATTGGAACGACCGAATGCCTCGACAACGAGTACGATCTTCCAAACAAGCGCCAGGCCCGAGCGCGCAGACGCAGCAAAGAACGGCGCGAGTTGGGGCACCGTGACATGGCGCAGCGTCTTCCACCGACCGAGGCGGTAGACGCACGCCATCTCCTCCAAATCCTTCGAAAGGCTGCGCGCGCCTTCACGCATCGTCACCGCGACATTAGGGATCTTATTGATGGCGACCGCCGTGATAGCGGCCACTTCGGTCAACCCGAACCAGATGTAGCAAAGAACGATGATCACCAGAGCCGGCAAATTTAAGAAGAAAATCAACCAGCTATCGAAGAAGAGATCGGCGCCCTTGAACTTCCCCAGCGCCAAGCCAATCGCCGATCCAATGAACATGGCGATGACGAAGCTGAATGCGACCCGGATCAAAGTGGCTGCGATGTTGGTCCACAGCTCACCAGCTTCAGCCTCGCGGATCATGACCTCCACAACGGCCCATGGGCCGGGCAGGTAGCGGCTCTGAGCGATGAGAGCGGCAATCTCCCAAAGGGCCACCAGCGCCAGAAGTGAGATGAGAGACCAGCCGATGCGCCCCAGCTTGAATCGTTGTTGCGTCGGCGCGCTAACTGCCTGCAGCATGGAACAGCTTCGGATCGAATTTGGTGTCGCCGCCCATGAGCCTGGCCGCGCCGACGTCTGTGAGAACTTGAGTGAGTTTTTCCGCAGACCTTGTCTCAGCCGCGCCCCACGGTTGTGGAATGCCTTTGCGGTAGAAGGCTTTGATCGCGGCGAACTCCGCGTCACTCTTTGGCTTTACGAGCCCCCTTATCCGCTCCCACGCCGCATCCGACGTGGCCAGGATCTCATTCGCTTTCACAACGACATCGAGGAAGGTAGCAATCGCGGCGCCCTTGCGAGTCTCCGCCTCCTCGCGCCAGATAAAGCCGACAAGCGGCGGCGCAGGATCGACTCCGAGGGCGTTGAGGATCTCGTCCATGGTGACAAGCTGGCGAAACCCGCTTCCTGAAAGGCGCGCCGCATAGGTCCAGAAGTTGAGCACCGCATCGATGCGCCCGTTGCGGATTTCTTCTGTCAACAGCGGTGCAGCACCGAATATCGGCTCTGCCACTTCTTTAACGTCTTTGCCCATCGTCTTTCGGGAGTAGGCCCTGAGCAATAGCCAACTTTTGTCGATGGCGCTGCCCGCGACGCCAAGCTTTTTGCCCTCCAGATCGGCAAGTTTCGCTATCGGGGAGCCTTCGGGGACCATTACAGCGCCAAGCGCCGACGAATAGGGCGCAAACTTCAGTTTCTCGCCAAACGCACGCTGCCTGAGCGCCCAGGTCCAATCGCTGACGATGACGTCGGCCCCACCTGCCAGCAGTGCCACGGGGCCAGCCTGATTGGTCGCGACAGTCATGATTTCAAGCTTCAGTCCCGCCTTTTCGGCTAGGCCCTCCGCACGGATCGTCTCCAACAGCCAATTCAGCGAGCCAAACCTGAGCGCGACAATGCGCAAGGTTCCAACCGAGGCAAAGCTTGCGCTCGGTATTGCGGTGCTTGCGAGAACCGCCCCTCCAGCAATGAGAACGCCACGGCGATCAATCATTGCGTGGCTCCTTTCGGGAACAGGCGCCTGTTCACCAAATAGCGAACCGAGCGTAGCCACATGGCGTCGGTATTACCAAATATTTCGCTCGACGCTTGGCGCGTGACCTGACCCTTGTTCACGTCACGAATATAGACACTCACCGTGAAGAGTACATCGGAGGCCTTTCGCACCGTGCTGATGAAAGCAACGTCGGCTTCCACCTTCTTGGCAATGTCGTCCTCGCATCCATTGCATTCGAATACGGGCGCGGCCTTTTCAAGGTCATCGGCGATCGGCTCAGTGTCCAGGACATCGTAGCGACCGGTCTCCTTGATGAGCTTGGTTAACTCATCTGTAATGAGAGCAAGCCGCTTCTTGTCCTCCGGCGCTATGCCCTTCGGCATGATTCCCAGCTCGAATTGCTGGGTGATGTCGATCAGATCGAAGGGGAAAATAATCGCCTTCTGCTTCGCCTGAACTACCGCCGGAAAGAGCATCAGCCCAAGCGCTAAGGTAACGATACGGTTCTTGGTCAAGTCGCTTCCTCTGGAACGCGTGTGCTCCTGCTATTCGCAGTATCGTTGTGTTATGAGGTTACGTGTGCCGATCAGTACTCGATTTGCAAGGGGCTTCTTGCGGCCAGCCATATCAAGGTGGGTCACAAGTGCGCGAGTGCCTGCGGCGGACCTTGACAAGACACCCCCTCAATCCCCTTTTATGCAACATAGTAACACAATGCGCAAGGAACGACATAGCAGCACTTGCGCTGGCGTATATTTCAGCGGCGTCTCCGGGAGGAGTTGAACTTGATAGTAGCAACCGTTGCGACAAATCGATCGGACCTAGGCGTGAGCCTGGCGGGAACCCGTTGGGGTCTGGCCCTTGCAATCCTCGTGGCAGCCTTCTGCGTAACCAGCGCCACGTCCAGTTTAGCGCAGGCTGCGACGCCGACTGCATCCGGGGAAGGTGCGGAATCTTCTTCGCCCAAGAAGGATGTATTGACCATTCCGATCATCCTAGCGCGCGAAAAGATCGATAAGCCGCTGCCGCTTTCTCTGCTCGACCTGCCTCCCGCCGACGACGGTATTGCCGGCGCTCAGCTCGCCATAAAGGACAACAATACGACCGGCCAGTTCGTGAACCAAGAGTTCATCCTGGATGTGGTCGAGAACGCGGATCCCGACAAACTGATCAAGGACGTCCTCGCGAAGGTGGAAGGCGGCGCGCAGTTCGTTCTGGCCGACGTAGGACCCGACACGCTCGTAAAGCTCGCTGATACCGTCGCCGGTAAAGACGTTCTGATCATCAACTACGGCGCCGCCGATGACCGGCTGCGCGAGGAGAATTGCCGCCCGCAGGTCATGCACACCGCCCCTACACGCGCTATGATTGCGGACGCGCTTGCGCAGTACCTGGTATGGAAGAAATGGCGCCGCTGGTTCCTCGTGCTCGGCCCCAAAAAGGATGACAAGTTGTTTGCCGACGCGCTGCGTCGCGCGGCCAAGCGGTTCGGTGCCAAGATCGTCGAGGAGCGCACGTTCACCTACGAGACAGGCAACAGGCGCGCCGACGGCGGGTTTGAGCAAGTTCAGCAGCAGATCCCGACCTTCACTCAGGAAGCACCCGACTACGACGTTCTCGTCGTTGCTGACGAGGGGAACTTGTTCGGCGACTACCTACCTTACAGAACGTGGGACGCAAGACCTGTTGCAGGGACCGCCGGGCTCGTTGCAACAAGCTGGCACCCGGCCATCGAAGTGTGGGGTGGAACGCAATTCCAAAACCGTTTCAAGCGGATGGCCAATCGCAGTATGCGTCCCCTCGACTACAATGCCTGGATGGCTGCGCGCATCATCGGCGAGGCTGCCACACGCAAGAGTTCGGGCAGTTACAAAGATCTAGCACCCTTCATCAAGTCGCCCGATTTTGAACTTGCGGCCTTCAAAGGTGTTCGGCTCACCTTGCGCAACTGGAACGGCCAGTTGCGCCAGCCTGTGCCCATCGTCTCGCCTAAGCTTTTGGTCAGCGTCTCCCCTCAACCAGGCTTCCTGCACCAATTCACCGTGCTCGACACGCTTGGCGTCGATAAGCCCGAAACAAAATGTACCGCTTTCACGCAATGATGGAGGCGCTAAGTGGCCCCCGCTAGGAACGGTTGAAATATCAGGAGGATATTGGCTAATGCGTTTTAAGGTAGGTTCTTCTTGGACGCTCGGCGTCTGTGTAGCTCTTATGGTTTCAACGCCGGCGGCTCTGGCCGACACCGCGTTCGTCACCAACGAGAAAGACAACACCGTTTCGGTGATCGACACCGAAAAGCTCGAGGTGATCAAAACATTCAAGGTGGGGCAGCGTCCGCGCGGCATCATCTTGTCCAAGGATGGCAAGTGGCTGATCATCTGCGCCAGCGACGACAATATCGTCCAGATATACGACTCGCGTACCTATGAGTACATCAAGTCGCTGCCGTCGGGCCCCGATCCCGAGCTCTTGATCCTCCATCCGTCTGGTAACCCGCTCTACATCGCCAATGAAGACGACAATCTCGTAACCGTCGTCGACATCAAGCAGGGCAAGATCCTGACCGA
>JAUWCP010000118.1 GCA_030609245.1 Hyphomicrobium sp. | reverse complement strand
CAAAGGGGGGAGCGCGTGAAAGGCGCGGAAGATGTAGCCCGAGCCGTCAATGAGATAGACGTGGCTGCCCTTTGCGATCGGCGTTGCCTCGCCGGCAGGCACGCTCGCGATGGTGGCCTTCTCGCTCTTGGCTTTGCTCTTGGGTTTGGTCATGGCGCGGGACTATATGCGCTCAGCGTGCCCGGGTCAGCCGATACTGCAGCGACATCCAAACAAGAAGTTTGGGGCAAACGTCGAGGGGGCCTGCGGCGCAAGCCCCGTGTGATTGCCCGGGCGCAGCGGATCGGGTATCAAGAGCGCCCTGCCCAAGCACCCGTAGCTCAGCTGGATAGAGCGCTGCCCTCCGAAGGCAGAGGCCATAGGTTCGAATCCTATCGGGTGCGCCATTTATCACTTTGAGGCGACTCGATTTTCGGCAGCTCCAGAAACTCCACCACATCGATACGGCACGGCCGCTCTACCCCCAACTGCTGACGACTTGGTGCGTCGCAGCGAACTGTCGCGATAGGCCAACAGGAGACGATGCTATTTTCTTGTCACCACTCAATTTGCGGGCAGTCTGCGCGATCGGCACGGGGCGCAGACCACGCCACACCCGCGCGCCTCAATTCAGCGGCATGTTAATCCAGATCTGACCACCGTAGGCCTTGAAGTCGTCATCCCCCAGGCCATCGATCGATCCGGTGGTCCGGAGCGTGTAACCCCATGGCTTCATAAGGCGCACACCGGCTTCCACTCTGGCGCGGATATCGTTTCTTGAGACTGCTGTCTTTCCCCCCTAAAACTGGGCCACTATTTTTTCTCCCGGTGAGAGGTGCGTGTGATGGCACGGAAGCGATATACGACGGTGCAGATCATCGGGATGCTTCGCGAGTTTGAGGTTCGGCTTGCGCAAGGCGAGAAGGCTGGAGCCATCTGCCGCTCGTTGAGCATCTCGGAGCAGAGCTAGGATCGGTGGCGATTGTAGCGGCCGTGACGGAACCGGTGCCTGCGAAAACCACCTTGCCTATGGAAGCCGCCGCCACGTCGGGCCACGGGCGTCACCGCATCAGCATTTTTCTCAATACCCAAGTTGATGCTGGGAAGGGCTTGCGCCGGCGGGGGAACAGCAAGCGCGACAGATAGGCCTCCCGCTACGGCACATGCCACCAATAGTGTTTTGTTCATTCTCGCGCGATTGAAATTGCGCAGCTTCTGTTGATGCCGGGAACGCCGTCGAGGAAAGCGGCGATAAGTGGTTTCCGTAACTATCTACGGAGAGACGAACCAGACTTGTTCGTATGTGGTCTGCTGAAAACATCTCACTGTTGAACGCACCCGGGTCGGTCGGCATGTTCGTAAGTCTCTACCTACTTTACGAAGAACAAATCGAACGCGAGGCAGCCGAGGCAAGTTGGCAGCATCAGATTGCCGGAAGACGCACCAATGGGACGGCCGGCGACGATGGACTTGATTGCGGACATGGATGACACTCCTTCGCTGATGTTGCGACAGTAGCCAGTAGGTCGTGGACGGTTTCGACGAAACCGGCGCGCATTGTTAGGGAGAAACAATGGGAAACAGACCCACAGGTATCGTCATCAGCGCGGCCGAACCAATTGCCAGCCCATAGGGGCAGAGCCCGCGCCGCGCCCAGCGGGGGACCAACCAGTCCAAATGCTGTGAAATCGGGTCGAAAAAACCTTTATCACTCAAGTAGGTCGCCGCGAGAATACCGACCGCCAGCATGGCGCCGAGCAAGGCCGTAAGCGCAACCAGCGGCAGGATCTGCGACGGCCCCGCCCATAGTGCAACGGCAGTCATCAGTTTGACATCGCCGCCAGCGAACCAGCGAACGGAGAAAAGAAAAAATCCGACTGCAAATACACCGAGCGCCACCAACAAATGGTGCAAAACCGGTGTCGAATATTTGGAAAACGGGATATGCAAAAAGAATAACACGATCAATGACCCAGCAACCCAGTTGGGGATTGTTAGGTGGCGGGCATCCGAGACCATCGCGTAGATAACTAGGAAGACGAACCCCGTCACAAATAGGTGGCTCATGAATTCGCTCTCATCATTTGATTTCACTACCGGGCGCTGCGCGCAAGGCGGAGGGGGCCCGCGCGACGCTTAAAGCAGACGCCATGCCACTTCCCGCCCTGAGCTAAGGCATGAATTTGCGCGGTGTTGGCGTCGAACTGACGTCGTGTGTTGACCGAGCAGCCATCTGACAGACGTGGTCCCCAGTCTCTGGACAGCCTGACGGCTGGGTTACGGTGGATCGGGTTTATACTCCTATGGCGCCAGTTTCTCAGCCTTCCATTGCATAGCATAACTGGCTTACGCTCCGCTTCAGCCAGTTCAGACGCTGGCCAATGCGCACCGGATTCTAACTTAGAAACTGGTACCGCTTCATGAGGCAGGGCAGTGGTTACGCGCGAGCACCTGGCCGTTGGCCTAGATGACGATAAAGGGCCGCGGGCTCGGCAGGCGGCGCGCGCGTGTCGCAATTGCAAGCTGCTCATCCGCCCCCCTCTGCCGATGCCGTTCCAAGGCGGGCCGCGGACACAGGGCCGCCGCGCGCATTTACGCTGGGGACATCCGGCGGCGGGTCAATCGCGCGTTTCAAGCTTTCCACAGCCATCTAGGGAGAGACGAACCAGACTTGTGCGTATGTGGTCTGCTGACAACATCTCACGGTTGAACGCACCCGGGGTCGGTCGGCATGTTTGTAAGTCTCTACCTACTTTACGAAGAACAAATCGAACGCGAGGCAGCCGAGGCAAGCTGGCAGCATCAGATTGCCGGAAGATGCACCAATGGGACGGCCGGCGACCTGATTTTTTGGCAAGATGACGTTTCAGTGCCGCCGCGGGACGTCGTCAGGATGACGCTCGCCCGTTGACCAGCTCGCCAGAAGCTCAAGGTTAGCTTGGATGTAGGTATTGTCGGGATCACGGCGTAGGGCTTCTTCCAGTGTCGACCGTGCTTCACCCAAGCGACCGCGAAGCATGTAGTGATAGCCTAGATTGTTGAGCACTGTCGGTGTGCGGCCCTGCAACCGAACAACTTGCTTATAGGCCCGCTCAGCGAGCTTAAAACGCGAAAGCCGGTCATAGGACGCAGCCAGCCCGAGCCAAGCAGGCGCGCTGGAGTGATTCGCCTCAACGGCGGCCCGAAAATTACGTTCTGCCAGCCCGTAGTCGCCGGCTGCGAAGTGCCTCTTCCCCTGCATTACGCCTTCGTCGGAGGGCCGCTGATCGGATGGTGGAGGCAGAGCAAACTCCAACCCCCCATTCTCTTCCGGTAACGCTAACGCTGCGCAGCCTCCAACGAAGAGTGCGCAACCCAAGCCAACGATTGCCGCGAAGTGTTTCAGCATACCGATGACACTCCTTCGCTAATGTTGCGACAGTAGCCAGCAGGTCGTGGACGGTTTCGACGAAACAGGCGCTCAGAGCTTATGAAAGCCGTAGACTCTTCCCTGAACTACGCTACGAGGACGCTAGCGTGATTCGCTGATGTTGCGACAATAGCCTGTAGGTTGTGGACGGTTTCGACGAAACAGGCGCGCAGAGCTTATGAAAACCGTAGACTCTTCCGTGAGCTACGCTACGAGGACGCTCGCATGCACGCAAGCGCGGCACTCGCTTTCAGAACGTTCGCAAACAGTTCTTCGCCATGCTGTTGCGCTTTTGCTTCACCAAGCGCCGTCCAGCGTCGTCCATGGATGCCCCCGGCTCTCCCCCTGCGTCGCTAAGCCTGCCTTAGGGAAACGCGTTCATGATTCGAATCACGACCGGTATCATCACGACCATCATGACGACTGGAAAAATAAAGATTCCTAAGGGTAGTGTCATTTTTACTGGCAAAGCGTGCGCTTTTGCCTCGGCGCGCATCAAACGCTTGTCGCGCATTTCATCGCTGTAGACCCGTAGGCTCCTGGCGATGCTTGCCCCGAGTTCTTCGGACTGCTTTAGAAGCATTCTGAGGCTCTTGATCTCCTCGACGCCCGTCCGTTCGAAAAGGCCGTCTAGCGCCTCCGTGAGCGTCCCTCCGCCCCGCAATTCGAGGCTCACGAGATGCAGATTCGCGCCGAAATCCGGGCATGACTGCGCGATCTCCTTGCCAACACGCTCGATAGCCCCCGGTAGGCTGTGTCCGGATTCGATGCAGACGACTAGGAGATCCATGAAATCTGGGAAAGTATGGCGATAACGCTCACGCCTCTTTGCACGGCGCCAGTCGAGCAGGACGGCAGGGACAATCAAGCCTACGATGACGAGCCCTGCGCCGACAGCCATATTAAGATAGCCGGGAACCTCGAAGGGGAGCAGACCGGACAGGACGAAGTACACGATCGGCAGGCTGGCTGCCAGAATGACGCGGAACCCATAGAAGATCGGAACGGCGTTTGGCGATAGAAATCCGGCCTGGACGAGTTGCTTGCGGACGGCGGTGGTCTGATCGCGGTTTGCGGGCGTGAACAGGGCAGACGCACGTGTAAACAATTCGGAAACCCGCTTCTCGTCAGCGTAGCCGGGGGAGCGTTTGTCACGGCCGCCCGCACTGGAACCGATCGCTGCCGTGGTGCGGCGTCGGATAGCCTCCCGTTCCCAGATCACTCCGGCGACCAAAAGTGCGAGCAGGAACACGCAAAGCGAAACCAGGGCCGCGACATGCAGCGGCTCGGTCTGCCAGTTGGCGAGCAATTGCTCGAAAAGCGAGTTGGCCATTGAACGGCTCCGTTCGTCAGATCTTGAAGTTGACCATGCGGCGCATGACGTACACACCCATTAACCACAAGCCGAAACCGACATAGACGGCCTGCATGAAAAGCGGGTCGGATTCGACGTCTTTGAAATAGCTCGGCGTGGTTAGCATGATGAAACCAAAGAGAAAACAGGGGATCAAGCTCAGTGCCCACGCGGAGAAGCGGCCCTCCGACGAGAGGGAGTGAATCTTGCGGCGCATGCGTGCCCGTTCGCGCACCATGCGCGACAGATTGGTGAGAATCTCTGCGAGGTTGCCGCCGGTTTTCTGTTGGATGGAAACTGCGACGACGAAGAAGGAAAGATCCGACTGGCCGGCGCGCGTCCGCAAGTTACCGAGCGCAGAGTCGAGATCCAGACCGTAGGTCATTTCGTCGGCGACGATCCCGAACTCGCTGCCGATCGGATCGGTCATCTCGCGGGCGACAACCGAAATCGCCACCGTTAAGGGATGCCCCGCCTTCAGGCTGCGCACCATGACGTCGATGGCTTCGGGCAGCTGGCTCTCGAACAACTTCCGCCGCCGGGCACGCATCGCGAAAAGCATGGCAACCGGAACAATAAGCCCAAGGACCGCCGCAGCGGCAACTGACATGAAGGGCGATCCCGTGAGCGAATACGCCAGGAGCACCCCAATGGCGCACGATACGACCATTAGCAACGTCAAGCGCCCGATAGGGATCGATATGCCCGATTGCATGACGAGGCGATTGAACGCGATGAAGGGGAGCTGATAATGTCCGCCGGCGGTCAGCCCCCGACGGCGGCGCAGCTCGAACAGTACCTCCTGCTCGTTTCCGGTTTTCGCCTGAACGCTGAGACGCTGATTGATCATCCCATGTTTGCGGCGGCGGTCAGCCCAGATCAGCAGCATGCTTTCGACTACTAGAAAGGCGGCAATAGCGACAAGGCCTATTGGAACGAAATAGCCGGTCTGATGGATAACAGCCTCAAGATCAGGAAGCATCACAGCGCCTTTCCGGGATCGAAAATATCACTGGGCAGATCGCAACCGGCCAGATTGAGCTGCTCGAGGAACTTGGGCCGTATGCCGGTAGCACGGAGTTCGCCCAGAACGTTTCCTTCACTGTCGATCCCGGAGCGCACGAACTCGTAGATGTTCTGCGTCTGGGTAACGTCGCCCTCCATGCCCGTGATTTCGCTGACCTGGGTTACGCGACGCTTGCCGTCGCTCAGCCTCTGCAGCTGGATGACGACGCGGATCGCCGATGCGATCTGCGACCGGATGCTGATCTGGCTCATCGGGAAGCCCGCCATGCCGACCATCTGCTCAAGGCGAGATAGGGCATCCCGCGTCGAGTTGGCGTGAATAGTGGTCATCGAGCCCTCGTGACCGGTGTTCATGGCTTGCAGCATGTCGAAGGCCTCTTCGCCGCGAACCTCGCCAACGATGATGCGGTCAGGCCTCATACGCAGGGCATTCTTGACGAGTTCGCGCTGCCGGATCTCGCCATTGCCCTCAATGTTTGGAGGGCGCGTTTCCATACGGCCGACATGCGTCTGTTGGAGCTGAAGTTCAGCAGCGTCCTCGATCGTAATCAGGCGTTCCTTGCCAGAAATATGCTGCGACAGGGCATTCAGCATCGTTGTCTTGCCACTGCCGGTGCCGCCGGAAACCAGCATTGAGAGCCGGCACTTGACCGCGGCGGCTAGAAGATTGGCGACGGCCGGCCTGAGACTGCCTACCTCCACCAGCCGGTCGAGGGAGAACCCCTGGCGGGAGAACTTGCGGATGGAAACGAGCGGACCATCGACAGCAATCGGTCGCACCGCAACGTTGACTCGCGAGCCGTCGGCAAGGCGCGCGTCGCACAAGGGATTCGTTTCGTCGACCCGGCGTCCCACCGCCGAAACCACCTTGTTCACGATGCGCAACAGATGCGCCTCATCCTTGAAGACCAGGGGGACCCGCTCGAGCAAGCCGAAACGCTCTACGTAGACAAATTCGTGCGTGTTGATCAGGATATCATCAATAGTGGGGTCCTTGAGCAGCGGCTCGATCGGGCCCAGGCCGGTCATTTCGTCGATGAGTTCGTCAACCAATGCCTCAAACTCAGAGGAGTTGACAGGCAGACGCTCCTCCAGCACGTAGCTCGAAACGAGTTCTGACAAAGTGGCCTTTAGCTCTGCGGGCGATGCCTTTTCCACCGCCGGGAGGTTTATCTCGTCGAGCAATTTGCGGTGCAGCCGCATCTTTGCATCGACAATACGCTTTTGGAGACTGCCATTATATTTCGCTCTATCCGTTACGTCTTCCTCGGTGTGGACCTGTCCGTTTTCCAAGCCGCGGGCCGCCTCGGTCTCAACCTGTAAATTAGGCGTGTCGACCCTCGTGGCTGCAAATCTACCGGCCATGACATATACCTTTCCATTCAACCGGACCGCCGTTGTGCAGGCCCGTTCTGGCGTCCGCGAGAGCAGGTCAGCGGGCCTCCA
>JAUWCP010000131.1 GCA_030609245.1 Hyphomicrobium sp. | reverse complement strand
CTCGGGTGAGGCGAGGATGAGGCGATCATTGAAGACGTTGAGCCCCTTGTTCTCCATCGCGCCCATATTGAAGTCGGAGACGGCGACAATGTTAAACACGTCGAGATCATATTCGCGGCCGAAACGTTCCTCGTCCCACCGTATGGAGCGCTTGAGTGAGTCCATGGCCCAAGCGGCGCGTTCGTCCTTGCCGTGCTCAATGTAGATGCGCAGGTCCACCTCGCGCCCTGACATGGTCTGAAAGCTGGAAGCGATGGAGGACAAGTCGCCGCCGACGAGAGCAAAAAGGTAGGAGGGCTTGGGGAAGGGATCGCGCCAAACCGCATAATGACGCTTGCCGCCGTCGACGAGGCCGCGCTCCAGTAGGTTGCCATTGGCCAGCAGCACGGGTGCTTCCTCCGGGTCCGCCTCGATACGGACGGAGTAGGTGGCAAGCACGTCAGGGCGGTCGAGGAAATAGGTGATGCGCCGGAAGCCTTCGGCCTCGCACTGCGTGCAGTAAACGCCGTTGGTGCGATAGAGGCCCTGCAGCGCTTTGTTTGCTTCGGGATTGACGAAGGTGACAATCTCAAGCGTGAAAGGCTTTGCTGGCGTCTTCGTGAGTGTCAGCGAGGTGTCGGTGAGTTTGTAGTCCTTCGGCGCAAGTTTCTTTCGATTGACGCTGATCTCAGCCAGTTCCATGTGCGTGCCGTCAAGACGCAATGGTTCCCGCTTGCCGCGCACCTTCAGGTTTGCGCGTACACTCAAGCGCGAGCGTATGCGCGTGCGTTTGGGATGCAGCGCAACGTCGAGGTCTACCTTGTCGATCAGGTACCCAGGAGGCCGGTAGTTCTTGAGAAGGATTGGGCGGGGCGTCTTGGGTCTCATGCGCGTCTCATGTTGTGGTGGTGCAACCGCTCGTAGTTAGCGGTCAGCGAGCGTTTGGAATATAGGGCTTGTCACTGACCGCGTCAGGGGCGAACTCGAATTAGGCCGACCACTCGTTATACAGAACTCTTGCTTGTCAGGCCCAGCGTCCCGCCGCCGCTTTGTCGACGAACCAGATGACCTCGCCGACGGGGCGTATGCGCCCGGCTGGCACGGACGTGTCGCCTGACCAGATCTTGTCCAGCATCTCACGCTTCTCCTCGCCCGCGACAAGAAAGGCGACGACACGGCTGGAGTCGAGCGCGGGGTAGGTCAGGCTCACGCGCGGCTGCGGCCGCCCGTGCGGAACGGGTGCCACCCAACGCTTTGTTTCTTGCAAGACCGGTTGACCTGGCAGCAGCGAGGCGGTGTGGCCATCGGGCCCGAGTCCGAGCAAGGTGAGATCCAGCAATGGTTGATCGAGGCGCAAGGTATCTCCACCGTACAGCTTCATGAGCATCGCCTCGTATTGCTCGGCGGCCTCATCAAGTGTGACCCCTTCGGTTGGAACGGGATGCACGTTTTCGGGAGGCACCGGCACGCGAGACAGGAATGCTGCGCGTGCCATGCCGTAGTTGCTGTCGGGATTGGATGGCGGCACGAAGCGTTCATCTCCAAAGATCCAATGCACCCGGTCCCAGGGGAGCTGGCTGCGCACCGGCTCTTCGGCGAGAAGCTGGTACGTGGGTTTGGGCGTATTGCCGCCGGACAATGCAACCAGAACGCGGTCACTTGCGGCCCGCGCCGTCTGGCACAAATGGTCGGCACAAGCGCGTGACAAGGCGGCGAGGTCGTCCGACACCCGAAGCGTTCCGATCGCCGGCTTCATGATTGTACCTCCTGACCAAGCAAGTATGAAAGGTTGTGTCGTTGCTCTGACAACGCTCAACTTTAATCTCTTTGCGTACCGCAGAATAACAAAGCGTTGAATGAGATCGTACTAAGCGATGTGATAGCGTGAGATCGCTGCATGTGGTCGGCAAAATTTCCGATAGGCTTGCCGAAGGCTGCGGAAACTGGCCATATGAAATTCACAACCTGGGAGTGCCGGAATGTCCAGTAACGATAGTGATGTTCCCGCCGACGGCCCGCTAACGCTCACCTTCGATATCGGCGGTAGCCATCTGAAGGCCGGCGTCCTATCGACGGCCGGTCAACTGGTTAAGGATCGCGTCAGGATCGTCACGCCGCATCCGGCTGAACCTGAAAAGGTGGTCGAAGGTCTGATTGGGCTGGCTCAGCAGCTCGGGCACTTCGACAGGATCACGATCGGATTTCCCGGCGTCGTTCGCTCCGACACTGTCCTCACCGCTCCCAACCTTGGTAACGAGCTATGGCACGGCTTCAAGCTCGCCAGCGTCATGTCCGAGAAATTGGGCAAGCCTGTACGCATGCTAAACGACGCCAGTGTTCAAGGGCTTGGTGTCATTACCGGCCACGGTGTCGAGTGCGTCTTGACGATGGGAACGGGTATGGGGTTCGCCCTGTTCGTCGATGGGTGCCTGGCCCCGCATCTGGAGCTCAGCCAGCACCCCTTCAAGGGCGGCAAGAACTACGACGAGTATGTTGGCGCAAGGGCGATCGAGAAGATCGGGCCTCGGCGCTTTAACAAGCGCGTGCGAAAAGTTATTGAGGTTCTCGAAACCGTCGTCATGTATGACGTACTGTACATTGGCGGAGGCAACTCGCGGTTGCTCGAACCCCCCTTGCCTAAAAATGTGAAGACGGTGTCCAACAAGGCTGGCATTACCGGCGGGGTGCGCGCTTGGGATAGGCAGATGGACCATGCGTTTGATGAGAAGCTACCAACTGTCGACCCGGCAATGGCGAAGAGAGGTTAGCTCAACCCCCTTGTGGTGCGGGCGCAAGGTTATGATTTCTAGGCCCGCCGCAAGCAGGCCACGCAACGAAACGCAAACGTTTGCACAGGCCAGGTAGGCGTCGCGATGGAAGCCCAAGACAAACTCGACGAGCTTGCGATCAATACCGTTCGCACGCTGTCCATCGACGCCATCCAAAAGGCCAATTCCGGCCATCCCGGCACAGTGATGGACGCAGCGTCGACCGCCTATGTGCTGTGGCAGTATTTCCTGCGCTACGATCCCAAGAATCCCGAATGGATCAACCGCGACCGCTTCGTCTTGTCGAGCGGTCACGCGTCGATGCTACTCTATAGCTTGATCTACCTTGCGGAGATCCGGGCGACCGCTGCGTCCTACAAGGAGAAGGATCGCGACGCGATCACGCTGCAGGACATTGAATCGTTTCGCGAGGCGGGAAGCCGTTGCCCAGGGCATCCCGAATACGGTTGGACCAGCGGTGTCGAGGCGACGACCGGTCCGCTTGGACAGGGCGTTACGACCAGCGTGGGCATGGCGGTTGCGGGCAAGTGGCTGGCTGCCACGTACAACAAGCCGGGCTTCGATATCTTTGATTTCAACGTCTACGCGTTGTGCGGCGAAGGCTGCCTCATGGAGGGGGTTTCCAGCGAGGCGGCGTCGCTCGCCGGCCATCTGAAACTTTCCAACCTTTGCTGGATCTTCGACCAAAACCACGTGACTATCGACGGTCACACCGAAATTACCTTCACCGAGGATGTGGAAGCACGCTTCCTGGCTTATGGCTGGAACGTCACGCGGGTGGCGGACGCCAATGATTTTTCCCAACTGGCGCACGCATATGGGGAGTTCTTGGCGACGGAGGACCGGCCGACGCTCATCATCGTGCACAGCCACATCGGTTATGGCTCGCCAGAGAGACACGATACGCCAAAGGCGCACGGCGAGCCGCTGGGCCCGGCGGAGGTACGCCGCACCAAGGAATTCCTTGGCTTCGATCCCGACAAGAACTTCGTCGTGCCTGAGGGCGTGCGCGAGCACTTTAGCGATCTTATGGGCAAACGCGGCGCGGACCGGCGTCGCGATTGGGAGGCAACGTTTGCAGAATACACGAAGAAGTTTCCCGATCTTGCCACTCAGGTCGGGCTGATCGCCAAGCGAGACCTTCCCGAGGGCTGGGATAGCACGATCCCGGCGTTCGCACCCGACGCCAAAGGGATGGCGACGCGCGAAGCATCGGGCAAAATCCTCAATGCGATTGCCGAAAAGGTTCCCTGGATCATGGGCGGTGCAGCCGACGTGGGAGGCAGCACAAAGACGCTGTTACTTTTCGAAGACGCCGGCGAGTTCCAGCCGTATAGCCGGCTTGGCGACTATCGCGGACGCAATATCCGCTTTGGCATTCGCGAGCACACGATGTGCGCGATCGTCAGCGGCATGACCCTGACTGGGATACGGGCCTATGCGTCCGCCTACCTCATCTTCACCGATTATGCGCGCGGCGCGATACGTTTGGCATCATTGATGAACCTGCCGGTGCTCCACATCTGGACGCACGATTCCATTAGCCTTGGCCAGGACGGCCCGACGCATCAGCCGATCGAACAGTTGCTGTCGCTGCGTGCCATTCCCGGCATGTTGGTCATCCGCCCGGCAGATGCCAATGAGACGGTCGAAGCCTATCGCGTCATCATGCCATTAAAGGACCGGCCGGCTGCGCTGATCTGCTCGCGTGAGCCGTTACCGGTCTTCGATCGCTCGAAGCTTGCGCCGGCGAGCGGGCTGGCAAAGGGCGCCTACATTCTCGCCGATGCTCCCGACGCCAAACCGGACGTCATTCTCATTGGTACGGGAAGCGAGGTATCGCTTTGTCTGGCCGCACGCGATCTGCTGGCGGCCGACAAGATCAAGGCACGTGTGGTCAGCATGCCCTCCAGGGAATTGTTCGAGGCGCAGGACGAAGCCTATCGCGACACGGTATTGCCGCCGGCCATCGAGGCGCGGGTGACCGTGGAGGAGGCCTCACCCATCGGCTGGGATCGTTATGCCGGCGCCAAGGGGATGGTCCTCGGCGTGAACACCTTCGGCCTTTCGGCGCCGATCGATGTCGTCAACGAACATTTTGGATTCACGCCAGAGCGTGTGGCTGCCGCGGCCAAGCAGGTTCTAGGTCGCGGTCCGTGACGTCCCGCCGTCGGGGACGTTCAGGACAAAAAACGAAGCGCGGAGAGAAACGATGCAACTAGGCATGATTGGCCTCGGCCGTATGGGTGCCAACATGGTCGTGCGATTGATGAAGGCCGGGCACGACCTGCACGTGTACGATACGCACGCTGCCCCCGTTGAGGAACTGATCGCCAAGGGTGCGAAGGGCAGCACCGACCTCGCGAAGTTCGTCAACGGGCTTTCAAAGCCGCGCGCAGTGTGGATGATGGTGCCGGCTGCTGTCGTCGACTCCGTTCTGACTGATCTTTTGCAGCATTTGGAGCCAGGCGACATCGTCGTTGACGGCGGCAACTCCTATTATCACGACGATCTACGTCGCGCCAAAGCACTTAAGCCCAAGGGCCTGCACTATGTCGACGTTGGTGTCAGCGGCGGTGTGTGGGGATTGGACCGCGGGTATTGCATGATGATCGGTGGCGAGGACGCTGTCGTGCAGCGGCTCGATCCGGTGTTCAAGACGCTTGCGCCGGGTGTCGATGAGGCGCCGCGCACGCCCGGAGCGACTGGCGAGCCAAGCCGGGCTGAAAACGGATACCTGCATTGTGGCCCTAACGGCGCCGGGCACTTCGTCAAGATGGTGCACAACGGCATCGAGTATGGCGTGATGGCCGCTTATGCCGAAGGGCTCAACATCCTCAAGAATGCCAACGCCGGGATGGAGCAGCGCACCGTGGACGCTGAGACGACGCCGCTGCGCGACCCAGAGCTTTATCAATATGAGCTCAACCTGCCGGAGGTCGCCGAGGTTTGGCGCCGAGGCAGTGTGATTGGCTCCTGGCTGCTTGACCTGACTGCAAGCGCGCTGCGTCATAATCCGGACCTATCGAACTTTGAAGGCCGCGTTTCCGACTCCGGCGAGGGCCGCTGGACGTTGCAGGCGGCGATCGACGAGGGCGTTCCCACACCGGTAATCAGCTCCGCGCTCTTTAGCCGGTTCTCTTCGCGTGGTGATGCGGAATTTGCCGATAAGCTGATGTCGGCGATGCGCTTCGAGTTCGGCGGTCACCTTGAGAAGAAGGCACCATGATACGATCAACCGATGAAGCTTCAGACGCGCTTATCTTCTTCGGTGCGACGGGGGATCTCGCCTATAAGCAGATTTTCCCCGCGCTCTATCGACTCGTGCGCGATGAAGGTTTGGCGACACCCATTATCGGTGTCGCCAAGCGGGGCTGGAACCTCGACCAGTTGAAAGGCCGCGCGGCCGATAGCGTAAAAGAGCACGGCGGTGACATAAACTGCGATGCCTTCAAGCAGCTCCTGAGCCAGCTTCGCTATGTGGATGGCGATTACAACGATCCCAATGTGTTCGCAGAGCTGCGCAAGAAGATGGGCGACGCCAAGCGTCCGCTACACTATCTCGCAATCCCCCCGATGTTGTTCTCGGTCGTCGCCTCCCAACTCGCCAAGTCGGGATGCTCCAAGAATGCCCGGCTGGTTGTCGAGAAACCATTTGGCCACGACCGGAAATCGGCGGGTGAACTGAGCCGGATTCTCGACCAGTACTTTTCTGAAGCCGATATTTTCCGCATCGATCATTACCTTGGCAAAGAGCCGGTGCAGAACATCCTCTACACGCGCTTTGCAAATTCGATGTTCGAGCCATTCTGGAATCGCAACTTCGTTCGCAGCATCCAAATCACGATGGCCGAGAATTTCGGCGTGCAGGATCGTGGAAAATTCTATGACGCGAC
>JAUWCP010000250.1 GCA_030609245.1 Hyphomicrobium sp. | reverse complement strand
GACTTTCACGATCCTTCTGTTCGGAGGCTTCGAGTGCCTGGTTGAGTGCCGCGATCTGGCGGCGCAACGAAAGGAGCTGCTGGTTCAACAGGTCAACCTTGGCAAGCGCCTCGCTGGAGATGTCCTGTTGGTTCTTCAAATTGGCAGCGAGGGAACTAATGCGCGATTGAGCGGCCTTCGACTCTTCGTCGCCTGAGAGTGCAAGGCCTGAGAGCTTGGTGTTTTCGTCACGCAGCGTCGACAACGTCGCTTGCAAAGAGGCCAGCTCATCTTCCGCCGAATTGGTCTTGCCCTTTTCCAGCGCAAGAAGATTGGTCAGCTCTGAGATTTGGCGTGTCAGCCTCTTGAGCGCGGTGTCCTTCCCGCTCGCCTCCTGCGTAGCAAAATACTGCGCCAGCATGAAGATCGACATGAGGAAGATGACGACCAGAAGTAGCGTCGACAGCACGTCGACGAAGCCCGGCCAGAACTCCGAATACTCACCTCCGCGCCGCGTGCGTCGGCCCGCCATGCGTTAGCTCCGACGCTTGATGTTGACTGCCAGCTCCCGCAGTGCGCTGGCAACGTCGGACTGCTGTGCGGCTTGCTCATCGACCCACTCGCGCACGACCTTCTGCTCGGCACGCATCTGCGAGACGAGCTGATTTACGCCGCGGGCAAGCTCGCGAACCGGTTTTTCATCGCCGCTGCTTGCGCCGCCTTGGCCTATAGAGCTTGCAATCGACTGGTCAGAAAGGCGGTTCGACAGATCCTCAACGGCACGCTGCATGTGCAGGATTGCACTGGAAAGTTGGCGATTCACCTGCTCGGAGGAAACGGCGGTGTCCGGAGACAGGTCAGTGATCCCCGACAGCCATTCCTCCAGCTCGTTGTAGAACCGATTGTGAGCATGGCTTGCCTGCAGCTCGAGGAAGCCTAGAACGAGCGATCCAGCCAAACCCAAGAGCGATGAGGAGAACGCTGTTCCCATGCCGGCGAGGGGCGCAGCGAGACCGACTTTGAGGTCGGAGAACAGCGCGACATTGTCGGAGGCGTTGGTGTTGAGCGTCTCGATCGCGGAACCGACGGATTGGATGGTCTGGAGCAAGCCCCAAAAGGTGCCGAGCAAACCCAGAAACACCAGAAGCCCGACCATGTAGCGGCCAGTGTCGCGCGCCTCGTCGAGGCGCGAGGCAATGCTGTCCATGATGGAGCGCAACGTGCTCGTCGACAGCGACAACTCGCCGGTCCGATCACGCAGCATGGCAGCCATCGGCGCCATCAGGACCGTCCGGTGGGAGATGGCAAGGCCGGGGTCAGCTATGCGGAAGGCATTGACCCAGCGGATCTCAGGGTAGAGGCGGATCACCTGACGGAAGCAATAGATGATGCCCAGGCACAGCACGGCCACGATGAGACCATTGAGACCTGGGTTGTTCATGAACGAGGTAAAGAGTTGCTTGTGCAGGATCGCCGCCAGGAAAGTGACGAGCGTGAGAAAGATCAGCATCCGGATTAGGAATACACCCGGTGGCGTAAGCGTCCTGTGGAGCGGGGACGAGGTTATGTCGGTCTGTCGCGAACGAGCCATTCAAAAACTCCAACGAGGATCGCGTTTTGGCAGCAGGCGAGATTAACCGAAGGTTATGCCAGCGCAAATCGGCAACATCGTGCCCGCAAGGGCACGTTGTTTAAGCAGTCGCAGATGCGGCGGTAAACATCGGCAATAGGGCCTTTTGCAGGGTGCCATTCGTGGCAAGGACTTGACCTTTTTCGAACATCTTGTCGCCGCCGGACAGATCCGTCACGAATCCACCTGCTTCGCGAACGAGCAGGATGCCGGCGGCAAGATCCCACGGCTTGATGCCGCGTTCCCAATAGGCATCGAAGCGGCCAGCCGCCGTCCAGGCGAGATCAAGCGCGGCCGAACCGGTGCGCCGCACGCCAGCGACCTCCTTGATCACGGTCTCCAACTCGCGCAGGAATAAAGGGTGGCCGGGGCGTCCCAAGTGCGGGATGCCGGTCATGACAAGCGCATCGGCAAGCGATTTGCGCACCGCGACCCTCAGTCGGCGATCGTTGAGAAAGGCGCCCTTGCCCTTTTCCGCGGTGAATAGATCATCGCTTATTGGGTTGTAGATGACGCCCGCGACGAGCTGCCCCTCGCGTTCGAGCCCGATCGAGATCGCAAAGAGCGGAAGCCCGTGCAGAAAGTTAGTTGTCCCATCCAGCGGATCGACGAGCCAGCGATGCGACGCATCGGCGCCGGCAACCTCGCCACGTTCCTCCATCAGGAAGCTGTAGCCGGGCCGCGCCTTGGCCAGCTCGCGATAGATGATGTCCTCAGCCTTGTGGTCGGCGGCGCTGACGAAGTTGGCCGGACCCTTGATCGAGACCTGAAGTTGCTCGACCTCACCGAAATCGCGCGCGAGGGCGCGGCCCGCCTTGCGTGCTGCAGAGACCATGACGTTCATCAACGCGGAGGCAGGCATAGTGTCTCAAGATCCTCTTTGGGAAGCGCGGAGCGAGCGAAGGATGTGCTGCAACAGAGCGCGGGTCCGAGCGGGAAGTAGGCCGAAAGCATTGGCGCCCGACTAACGCTTTCGGTGTGCGCTGGCAAGACGATACTGGCGGGCTAGAATAACCCGGCCCGTTCACGCCACTCGATTGCGGCCTTTTGCGCCGCTGCCTGCTGCTCCTTCGGCAGCTCGCCGACAAGCGCATCGAGTGTCTCATCCTTCAAGCCGCTCGCTCTTGCGATGAGCCGCCACTTGGCGGCCTCGACCTGGCTCTTCTCCACGCCAACGCCCTCCGCATAGACATGGGCGAGCCGGTTCTGGGCGGCCGCCAGGCCCTTGTCCGCCGCCGACTTGAGATATGGGATGGCCTTGGGCTCATCGCTCTTCAGGCCCAAGCCGCGCAGCAATATGACGGCGTACTCAAATTGCGCGGCGACCATGCCTTGCGCGGCCGCTTTGCCGATCCAGCGTGAGGCTTCGACGGCATCGTGGGGAACGCCGGCACCTTGCTGGTAGAGCGCACCTAAGTCGTACTGGGCGACGACGATGCCCTTTTCTGCAGCATAGCGAATGTGCTGTGCGGCCCGGTGAGGGTTCTCCGGCTTGCCGTCGCCTTTGAGAAATAAGAGGCCAAGGTTGTAGTTCGCGCGCGCGTGGCCAGTAAGGGCGGCCTTTTCGAACAATTCCGCAGCCTTTGTGCGATCCTTTTTCACGCCGCGGCCCTCCGCGTAGAGAACGCCGAGCGCGAACGTGGCCTGCACGTCGCCGAGTTCGGCGGCGCGCGCATACCACCGGCTTGCAACCGCGGCGTCCTTATTGACGCCGAGACCCTCCGAGTAGAGGCGCCCGAGCAGCGTATGGGCCTGGGGCTCGCCGCGGGCGGCCGCCTTCTCGGCGAGCTTGAGCGCCGTCAGGTATTGTCCCTGGTCGAACGCTATATAGGCCGCGTCCTCGCCGGTGGGTTCCACGAAGATTTTAGTGTCCGCTTTTTGGCCTGGGGCTGGTCCCGACTTAGGGGCAGCTTTGGGGGTCGGCTTGATCTTGACCGAC
>JAUWCP010000174.1 GCA_030609245.1 Hyphomicrobium sp. | reverse complement strand
CCGCCGTGTGGCTGGTCGAAAATACATCGCTGACGTTCGATCAGATCGCCGCGTTTTGCGGGCTGCACGTGCTTGAGGTCAAGGGTATCGCCGATGGTGACGTCGCCCAGGGCATCAAGGGCCTCGACCCGGTGACGTCTGCGCAGCTGACGCGCGATGAGATTGCAAGCGCCGAGCGCGATCCCACGCACGAACTCCACCTTGCCGAGCCCAAAGTCGTCATACCCCCTATGCCAACCAAAAGGGGCCCGCGCTACACGCCCGTCTCGCGCCGCCATGACCGCCCCAACGCGGTGCTCTGGATCCTGCGCAACCATCCCGAGCTCAAGGACAGCCAGATCATGCGCCTGGTTGGCACCACGAAGCCGACGATCGGCCAGATCCGCGACCGCACCCATTGGAACGCCCCAAACCTCACGCCCCAAGATCCCGTAACGCTTGGTCTGTGCTCGCAGATCGACCTCGACAACGAAGTGATGAAGGCCGCGCGGCGTTTAGAGCGGGACCAGAAGGGTATGGAGAAGGCCGGCACGCTGCTGCCGACCGAGGCAACCACGGCGGTTGCCGCCGAGCGACCCAGGGCGGAGATCTTAACGCCCGAGCCTGTGGAGGTGCGGGAAGAGACCCCCCAAGAGGAGCAAGCCCGCGTTTTTGCCAAGCTGAAGGAGATGTCGAGCGAAAAGGAGAGTTCCGACGAAGAGAAGTCCGGCGAGGAAGAGAGCACTAAGGAGTAATCACTGCTCCGCGGGTGTAAGCCGCACCGGACCGCCGTAGAATTGTCGCAACGGAGCTTGGGACAGGCCAGGAGATATGATGAGCGTTGCTGAGTATCGCCGCTTTCGCTAGCGTTTCGGAGACCTTAAGACGCGGCGATGAACCCCGTCTCATAAAGCGCAGACCGAGCAATGTCCTCCAGCCTCTTCAATGATCACCTCGATAGGACGCCTGCCAACTATCAGCCGCTAACGCCGCTACAATTCCTGCAACGAGCAGCCGCGATCTATCCTATCCATACGGCCGTCATCCACGGTGATACGCGTATTAGCTACGCGGAATTCTACGCGCGCTGCCGCCGGCTTGCTTCCGTGCTCGCCAGCCGCTCCATCGGCCCTGGCGACACTGTCTCCGTGATGCTCTCCAACACGCCGCCCATGCTCGATGCGCACTACGGTGTGCCCATGACTGGCGCGGTTCTGCATTCGATCAACACACGCCTTGATCCGCACGTCGTCGCCTTCCAGCTCGACCACGCGAATACCAAGCTGCTCATCGTGGACCGCGAGTTCTCAGCGACCATGAAAGAGGCTTTGGCGCTGGCAAAGGTCAAACCGATCATCATCGACTACGATGACAAGGAATTCCCCCAGAGCGGAGAGCGTCACTCTAGCGACGACTATGACGAACTCATCGCTCAGGGCGACCCCGAATTTGCCTGGCGCATGCCCTTGGATGAATGGGACGCGATCACGCTCAACTACACGTCTGGCACGACCGGCAATCCCAAGGGCGTTGTTTACCACCACCGCGGCGCAGCGCTCATGTGCTACGCCAATACCATCGAAACCGGTATGGGTCTGCACCCTGTCTATCTGTGGACGCTGCCGATGTTTCATTGCAACGGGTGGTGCTTTCCCTGGTCCCTTTCAGTGGTAGCGGGAATACACGTTTGCCTCAGATGGGTACGTGCGAAAGCCATGTACCAGGCCATCACCGATCATGGTGTTACGCATCTGTCCGGCGCACCGATCGTCATGTCGACATTGCTCAATGCCAACGATGACGAGAGGCGGCCGATTTCACACCGCGTGTGCGTCAATCACGCCGCAGCGCCGCCGCCTCAATCCGTGCTCGACGCCATGACCGCGGCGGGCTTTCATCTGACCCACCTCTACGGACTAACCGAGACTTACGGGCCAGCGACCGTGAACGAGTGGAACTCGGATTGGAACAAGCTCGACGACACCACACGCGCGCGCAAACGATCGCGCCAGGGTGTGCGCTACGTCGCGCTGGAAGACTTAAGCGTGATGGACCCAGTGACCATGACGCGCGTGCCGGCCGACGGCGAGACTCTGGGCGAGGTCATGTTTCGCGGCAACATCGTCATGAAGGGCTACTTGAAGAATCCGCTCGCCACGCAAGAAGCGTTTGCTGGCGGCTGGTTCCACTCCGGTGACCTTGGTGTGTTGTATCCTGACGGCTACATCCAACTGAAGGACCGCTCAAAGGACATCATCATCTCGGGTGGTGAGAACATCTCATCGATCGAGGTAGAGGACGTGCTCTACAAGCACCCAGCGGTCGCCTATTGCGCCGTCGTCGCCAAGCCGGACGAGAAGTGGGGCGAGACGCCTTGCGCCTTCATCGAGCTACGCCCGGGCGCTGCTGCGACCGCAGACGAGCTTATCGCATGGTGCCGGGAAGGGCTCGCGCGCTACAAGTGCCCGCGCTACGTCGTCTTCGCCGAAATACCCAAGACGTCCACGGGCAAAATCCAAAAGTTCAAACTTCGCGAGATGGCGAAAAAGGCGTGAGCATGAGTCCCGGCCGCTTCGCTTCGAACGCATCCTCCAGGTGTGATCCCACAAAAAAACCGGCCCCCCCGATCGAGCGGGCCGGATCACAAGGCTTCTTGCCAATATTGGCGAGCGGAAAACCGCTCGCGGAGGGAGGTTAGTGCCGCACCTCTCCGTCCTGGAGGCGCGCAATCTCATCCTTAATCTTCAGCTTTTCGACCTTAAGCCGGTGAATCTCCAGATCGTCGGAGCCCGGCCGGGCAACCTCGTTCTCAATCTTACGTTTGAGAACCCGATGCTTCTCCGCTAGCTCTGCAAGGTGAGCTACAAGCGCCATCATGGACCTCCATGAGAATGTTGAAGAAACAGGCTCAAGGTGACAGATTGTGGCGCGTTTGTCCAACCTGCGCACCCGTTTGTAAACACCAAGCAAAGGCGCAATTTGATACAAAGTGAAACATTCGTATACGCCGTGTATCGAGCCTAAGCTTCGGTTTTGACATAGAATTTGTGTACTTCAATTAGGCTGTCGCTTGCCATATGTACTCAACACGCCGATAGTTTACGCGCGCGGGTCTTATGATGGGCGGGTCTTGACCGGACCGGCAAAATGCAGCGTCTCGACGAGAGAGAGCTCCGCGAGGAGCTCGTTAAGCTTAGGGCAGAACACCGTGATCTCGACGACGAGATCGTGACGCTCGAAGCTTCGGAAACGGCCGAGCAACTCCTTATAAAGCGCCTGAAAAAAAGAAAGCTCGCGATCAAGGATCGAATCGCGGTGATCGAGGACCAACTGCTACCCGACATCATTGCCTGATGCACACCATCGCAGCTTGCGCGCAGAGCGTTATCAGACTGGGGCGCACATGCACTCCCTCCTGCAATGGCGCAACGTCGTTTGTGTGGCTGGCGATAGGACTCTTTAGAAGAACCACGCCGCCGAGAAAGCGGCCGCGCTGCACATGGCAAGCCCCCACAAGGTAAACGTCCAAGCCCCTTGTAAAGACCGGCTCACTCCTGTAATCCCGCGCTTTCCTTATGGGCCGGACGTAACGCAGCAATGAGCAACGGGACCGCCGTCATCGGCATCATAATGGGAAGCCAGTCCGACTGGCCAACCCTCAAGAACGCAGCTGCAATCCTCGACAAGCTCGATGTGCCTTATGAGACGCGAATTGTCTCCGCGCATCGCACGCCCGCGCGTCTCGCCGAATACGCAATGTCCGCCAAGGACCGTGGGCTAAAGGTGATCATTGCTGGCGCTGGCGGGGCAGCGCATCTGCCCGGCATGACGGCCTCCATGACGCCGCTCCCTGTGCTCGGGGTTCCCATTCAGACCAAATCGCTTGGTGGACAAGACAGTCTCTACTCCATCGTGCAGATGCCCGCAGGCATACCGGTGGGAACGCTGGCCATCGGCGACGTGGGCGCAACCAACGCTGCCCTTCTCGCTGCGCAGATCCTTGCGCTCGATGACACCAATCTCTCAAAGCGTGTCGATGCTTACCGGGCGGCGCAGACCGCAGGCGTGCCTGATGCGCCCAAGGACGCGTGAGGCACCAAAGGATGCAGGCGCTTCCGCCAGGGTCGACCATTGGCATATTAGGTGGCGGTCAGCTCGGACGTATGCTGATCCTCGCTGCGGCACGCCTTGGCTTTAAATGCCGCGTCTATACCGATGTCGCCGGCCCCGCTTGCGACGTGGCGGCAAGTTCGATGATCGGGGCCTTCGACGATGCGGCCAAGCTCGCAGCCTTCGCAGCCGATGTTGACGTTGTCACCTACGAGTTTGAGAACGTACCGCTCTCGGCTGCCGCTGCGATCGAACGCATCAAGCCGGTGCGCCCAGGATCAAAGTCGCTTGAGGCCTCACAAGACCGGCTCGTCGAAAAACGATTTATCTCCAAACTCGGCATCCCCATCGCACCCTTCGCCGCCATAGATTCCGAAGCGGATTTCGATGCGGCGATCGGCACCGTAGGCCTCCCCGCAATTCTAAAGACGCGCCGGCTCGGCTATGATGGCAAGGGGCAAGTGCGCATCGCGAATGCAGAAGAGATGGCCTCCGCGTTCGATGAGAATGGCCGCCGGGCGGCCGTGCTTGAGTCCGTCGTGGAGTTTGCTTGCGAGGTTTCCGTTCTGGTTGTGCGCAACGCCGCCGGCGAGACGCGCTTCTATGACATTGCCCTCAACCACCACGAAGGCGGAATCCTGCGAACGTCTTCTGTACCCTCGAATCTTCCACCGCCGCATCAGGCGCGTGCGCGCCACATTGCCGAACAGATTGCCACCGCTCTCGATCACGTCGGTGTATTGGCCGTCGAAATGTTCTATGTGGGCGGCGAGCACTCTGAGCCGTTGATCGTCAATGAGATTGCGCCTCGCGTGCACAACAGTGGCCACTGGACGATCGATGCTTGCCAGGTCAGCCAATTCGAGAACCACATGCGCGCGGTTGTTGGCTGGCCACTGGGTACAACCGATCGCCATTCCGACGCTCAGATGAGCAATCTCGTCGGGGAGGAAGCGAACGATTGGCGACGCCTTGCCGCCGAGCCTGGCGTATGCCTCCATCTCTACGGCAAGTCGGAGGCCCGCCCCGGCCGCAAAATGGGCCATTTCACGCGCTTGAAGGCCCAATCTTCTGATGGATAGGGCTATTGTTATGTCGCGCTGCGGATG
>JAUWCP010000320.1 GCA_030609245.1 Hyphomicrobium sp. | reverse complement strand
ATCGGCTTGCCGCCGGAGAGATCGACATTCTGATCGGCACGCACGCGCTGTTCCAAGCTGACGTCGTTTTTCATGACCTCGCCTTCGCGGTCATCGACGAGCAGCACCGTTTCGGTGTGCACCAGCGCTTATCCCTGCAATCAAAGGGAAAAGGAGCGGCAACCGACGTACTGGTCATGACGGCGACACCCATCCCGCGCACGCTTTTGATGACGCATTACGGTGACCTTGACGTATCAAAGCTGACCGAGAAGCCGCCAGGGCGCAAATCCATCATCACAACAAAATCGTCGCTCGATCGCATCGAGGGCGTCATCGATGGCATCCGCCGCATGTTGCAGAAAGGGGCGCAAGTCTACTGGGTGTGCCCGCTGATCGAGAGCTCGGAATTGACCGAGCTGGCCGCAGCCGAAGAGCGCCATGCGCATTTGTCCCAGATCTTCGGTACGGAGACGGTGGGCCTTCTGCACGGCGGCATGTCAGCACAGGCGAAAGATGCCGCCATGGAGGCATTCGCAGAGGGGCGCCTCAAGATTCTGGTGGCAACGACCGTCATCGAGGTTGGCGTCGACGTGCCCAACGCGACGATAATGGTGATCGAGCACGCTGAGCGCTTTGGGCTTGCCCAGTTGCATCAGCTGCGCGGGCGCGTTGGGCGCGGCGAGCGTCAGTCTTATTGCATGTTGCTCTACAAACCGCCGCTCGGTGAGACGGCGCAGGCACGGCTCGACATGATGCGCGAGACGGAGGACGGCTTTCTCATCGCCGAGAAAGACTTAGACCTGCGCGGCGGCGGCGAGGTTCTCGGCGCGCGCCAAAGCGGTACACCGGGCTTCCGCGTCGCCGAAGTGCCTAACTTCGAAGCGCTCTTGAGTGCCGCACGCGACGACGCGAAACTCATTCTGGCAAACGACCTGCAACTGGCCACTCCCCGCGGCGAGGCGCTGCGTGCTCTGCTCTACATATTCGAATGCGATGAGGCCGTGCGCCTCTTCCGCGCTGCGTAGTAGGCTTTTGCCAGCTAAGTGGTCTTATCCGGATCGGAGGGCTTCGGGTCGTCGCGCTTCGCCTGCTCGGCCAGATCCTTGAGCTTGGACTGCGACTCCGGCGTCACCATGCCAGCAGAGATGATCACCTTGGCGGCGTCCTCGATATTCATGTCGAGGATCGTCACGCTTCGCCGCGGCACGAAGCAAACGAACCCCGTCGGCGGCACGACGCCGGTCGGCATGAAAACGGTCACCAGATCATCCTCGCCTCCAGGCTTCACGAGCCCGACCTCACCCGTCGTATCTCCCGTCACGAACACGATCGACCACAGGCCCTTGGACGGAAACTCGATGAGCCCAACTTTCTGGAAGGCCTGGCCTGGCCCGGTGGCGGTAACGACGGATTCGAAGATCTGCTTCAAGGCACGATAGACGTTACGCACGATAGGCATACCGCTCAGCATTAACTCGCCGAAGCTGATCAGGGTGCGACCGAGCAGGTTGGCCGCTAGGGCGCCGATCAACGTCAGCAGTGCAATTGCGATGATCAGCCCGATGCCCGGAACGGCGAATGGCAGGTAGGTGTCGGGCAGATAGGCGGTCGGTACGAACGGCTTGATCCAAGCGTCCATGACGTTGATGAACCACCACGCGATATAAATTGTGATGGTAACGGGCCCTACGACGACGAGCCCGGTGAGGAAATAGTTCCTCAGCCGCGCGCCAAGATGCCACTCGGCGGTTTCTTCTCCATGGGTCAGGCGCTCCAGTCCGGCACTCAGCCCAGCTAAACCGCCTGGCGAAGCGCTAACCTTGGACTTTTTCGTAGTCTTTCTCATGGGATGCCCCCCCGATAGAAGCACTTGTGCAGCCGCCCCGGCCACCCAGCGCACGCCACACGACCTTCCCACGTATTGAAGCTCAGCAGAAGCGCGCCACTGCGCAGCGCACTATATCGCTGCTTGCGCCGTTTCGCCGCCGAACAGGCCCTATTGCGTTACGACGAGGCAGTCGAATCCACTGGTGCGCAGCGTTCCGCACAACTGCTGCGGCTCCTTGGCATTGGCATATGGCCCGACTCTGACGCGATAGAACGTTCCCATGCTGCCGATGACCGCTTCGTCCACCACCGGCCGGCGCTGACCGAGCTTGCTACCGTATTTTTGCATGAGGCTCGCCGCCACTGCGTCCGCTTCACTGCGTGAGCGGACGGCCGCGACCTGCAAACGATATTTACCCAATGGGGCGCTTGTGACCTTGGATTTGCTCGGCTGAGCCGCGACAGCCGGCGGCGTTGCGGCGGCCACTTGCGTCGTAAACGGCGTAGTGATCTGGGCAGGCTTCTTCGGCTTCGCCGGCGGTGGTGCGACGGCCACGTGCGTCGCTAACGGCGTGGCGGCCTGGGCAGGCTTCGTCGGTTTAGCCGGCGGCGGTGCGGCGGCCACTTGCGTCGCAAACGGCGTG
>JAUWCP010000098.1 GCA_030609245.1 Hyphomicrobium sp. | reverse complement strand
ATTGCAGGGATAAGCGCTGGTGCACACCGAAACGGTGCTGCTCGTCGATGACCGCGAAGGCGAGGTCATGAAAAACGACGTCAGCTTGGAACAGCGCGTGCGTGCCGATCAGAATGTCGATCTCTCCGGCGGCAAGCCGATCGAGAATGTCCTTGCGGGGGCGCCCCTTTTCACGGCCCGTCAACAGGGCTAAGCGCAGGCCCGCCTTTTCCGCCAGAGGAGCGATGGTCTCCATATGCTGGCGCGCCAGAACCTCTGTAGGCGCCATGAAGGCGGCTTGCGTGCCCGCTTCCACTGCAACGGCCATCGCCATCAACGCAACGACCGTCTTGCCCGAGCCCACGTCGCCCTGCAGCAAACGCAACATGCGCTGCGGGGCGGCCATGTCGGCCTCGATTTCGCGGACTGCTTCACGCTGCGAATTCGTGAGCGAGAAGGGCAGGGCGTCAGCGATGCGCGCGCGAATATGGCCTGTGCCTTTTACGATGCGCCCTCTCTGGGCCTTGATGGACTGGCGTACGAGACCGAGTGCCAGTTGGCCTGCGAGCAATTCATCGTAGGCAAGCCGTTGCCATGGCGCGCTGCCGGGAGAGACGTCGCTTGCCTCCACAGGCCGATGTATCCTGTGTAGCGCTTCGGCAAAACCGAGCCACTCGCGCGCTTTGAGCCACGTCTCGTCCTGCCATTCCGTCAGGGGGCGGATTCGGTCAAGCGCTTGGCGTGTCGCCTTCTGTAGGACCTTGCCGGAGAGTCCAGCGGTCAGGGGGTAAACCGGTTCCAGCAAGGGCAGATCATCTCGGGCTTCGGGGGGCACAATGTAGTCGGGATGTGACATCTGCAGCGTATCGGCATAGCGCTCAACGCGGCCTGAAACGTAACGCTCCTCACCGATGGGAAGCTGGCGTTCGATGAATTTATGCTCAGCATGGAAAAACACGAGCTCAAGCCGTCCGGTTTCGTCCTCAGTGTACACCTTGTAAGGTGCGCGGCGATTGCCGCGTGGGGGCGCCTTGTGCTTCAAGACACGCACCTTCAGTGTCGCAATGCTGCCCGGTACGGCACCGGCGACCATCGGCTCGGCGCGCCGATCAATGACGCCATTGGGCAGATGCCATAACAGATCAAGCACGCGGGGCTCGGTGACGCCCTGCGGCAGATCAAGGCACTTCTTGAGCAGTACAATCAGCCGCGGACCGATGCCGGTCAGCGCCTGGACAGAAGCAAACAGGGGCGTGAGCTCGTTTGGCCGCATGGGCTCAACAGAATCCAAGAGATCAGTAGCGGCCGTGCGCTTTTAGCATCGCGTCGATCGGGGCATAGTTACGCGTGGCACGATCGTCTCTTTGCGCAGGCCGGCACGAGCGCTATATCAACGGCCAATCCGGCGCGAGGGTGGCGGGCGCATCCCATGGCGTCAAGCCTTTGGCCCGGGTTATCCAAGAGAGTGCGTTCGGGCGATGAATGATGAATTGGAAATGCGCCGCCGCCGGGCGGCCTATCGTGCGTCGCATCGCGGCACCAAGGAGATGGACTTGATCCTTGGGCGTTTTGCGGATGCGGTCCTGGATGGCATCGGCGCGGAGAAAATGACGGGCTTTGAGCGGTTTATTGCCCTGCCCGATCCAGTGCTCACGCAGTGGTTTTCGCAGGATGAGACGCCATCGGAGCCTGAATTTGCGCAGCTGATCGCCGCGATGCGCGCGTTTCATGGATTGGGACAATCGCCTACCGGCATGACGGAAGAAAGTGAATGAGCGCGGCTGAGAAAGACAGCGCCGTTTCCACCGATCACATCATTGCTGGTGTACCGGAGGGGCTTGACGCACTTGTGCTCGCCCATCTGGTGAACGATGCCGCAAGCACCAGCGCGCCGGGCACGCTGCTTCATGTTGCGCGCGATGACCGCCGCCTTGATGCGCTTGAGCAGGCGCTGTCGTTCTTTTCCCCGGATGTGCGCGTCGTTCCGTTCCCGGCGTGGGATACGGTTCCTTACGATCGCATCGGGCCCAACGCAGAGATCGTAGCCAAGCGCATCACCGCCCTTGCGAAACTGAGCCTCAGTTCGCGCAAGCACCCCACGGTGGTCCTCACCACAGTCAATGCGATTCTACAGCGTGTGCCCGCGCGCGCATTCCTCAAGCGAGCGCTCAAGCAAGTCGCGCCCGGCCAGCGCATTGACATGGCGCGCCTCATACAGCGGTTGGCGCTCATGGGCTATGTGCGTATCGGCACGGTCATGGAGCCGGGTGAGTACGCAGTGCGAGGCGGCATCGTCGACCTTTTTCCGCCAGGGCGCTCAAGCCCCGTACGCCTCGACTTTTTCGGCGATACGTTGGAGTCGATCAAGGCCTTCGAGGTGCAAAGTCAGCGAACGACCAAGGCGGTGCGGAAGCTCGCACTGATCCCCGTCAGCGAGGTTGCGTTCGGCGAGGAGGCGGAGAAGCTTTTTCGCAGCCGCTATGTCGAGCTGTTCGGTGGCGCTACGGGTGACGACCCGCTTTATGAGGCCGTCAGCGCCGGTCAGCGCTATCCCGGTCAAGAGCACTGGCTGCCGCTATTTCACGATCACCTGGAGACACTGTTCGATTATCTCCCTGATGTCGGCGTGAGCTTCGATTATCTGGCCAATGAGGCGGTGCAGGGCCGATTTGAACAAATTGCCGAGCACTACGATGCCCGGCTGGAGTCGCTTGAAGAGCATACGTTCGGCGCACCGCCCTACAAACCTATACCGCCTGAGCGCATGTTTCTTGATAGGCCTTCCTGGGCCGCAGTGCTTAAGGACCGTTCCGTCTATCGTCTGACGCCGTTCGAGGAGGCTGAGGCGCCCAACGTGCGCTCTTGGCATGGCCGGGGCGGGCGCACCTTTGCAGCCGAACGCCAGCAGGGCGATGTCAACGTATTCGATGCCGTCACCGGCCATGTGCGCAGGATCCAGCGTGACAACAAGCGCGTCATCATTGCCGCCTGGACCGCTGGCGCGCGCGAACGGCTAGCTTTGCTTCTGGCCGACCATGGGCTCGGTAATGCGAACAAAGTGGAGAACTACGCCGAGGCGCTGGCGCTACCCAGTGCGACGACGGCGCTTGCCGTTCTCGGACTAGAGCAGGGTTTTGAAACGCCAGAGTTCGCCATCATTGGCGAACAGGATATTCTGGGTGACCGCCTCGTGCGGCCCCGGCGCAAAGCGCGCAGCGCCGTCGATGTGCTTACCGAGGCAACAAGCCTGTCTATTGGCGATCTCGTCGTGCACGCCGACCACGGCATTGGGCGCTTCTCCGGACTCAAGACCATCACCGTGCTTGATGCTGCGCACGATTGTCTCGAGCTGCACTACGCTGGCGGCGACAAGCTGTTTCTTCCCGTTGAGAACATCGAGCTTCTCTCGCGCTTTGGAGCGGACGAGACGGATGCGCAACTCGACCGGCTGGGCGGCGTCGCCTGGCAATCGCGCAAGTCGCGCCTGAAGAAACGCCTGCGTGAGATTGCCTCTGAGCTGATCAAGATTGCAGCGTTGCGCCAGCTCAAGGAAGCGCCGGCAATGAGCGCGCCGGAAGGTGCTTACGACGAGTTCGTGGCGCGCTTTCCCTACGAGGAGACAGAGGACCAGGACACGTCCATCGAGGCGGTGTTGGGCGACCTCAACTCAGGTCGCCCCATGGATCGTCTGATATGCGGCGACGTCGGCTTCGGCAAGACGGAGGTCGCTTTGCGCGCCGCACTTGTCGCGGCGATGAATGGATTCCAGGTCGCCGTCGTGGTGCCGACTACGCTGCTTGCCCGCCAGCACTTCAAGACGTTTACCGAGCGCTTCCAGGGCTTGCCCATCAAGATCGCGCAAGCCTCGCGCCTGGTCGCAGCTAAGGCACTGGCGCAGGTAAAGGAGGATCTCAAAAGCGGCGCGATCGATATCGTCATCGGCACGCATGCGCTGCTCGCTAAGACAGTGAATTTTGGGCGGCTTGGGTTGCTGATCATTGACGAGGAGCAGCATTTTGGCGTTACCCACAAGGAGCGCATCAAGCGCCTGAGAGAAGACGTGCACGTCCTCACGCTATCGGCGACGCCCATCCCGCGTACGCTGCAGCTTGCCTTGTCGGGCGTGCGAGAGCTGTCGCTGATCACCACGCCGCCGCTCGACCGGCTAGCGGTCAGAACCTATATCTCCCCCTTTGATCCGGTGATCGTGCGCGACGCGCTGCGCCGTGAGCGCTATCGCGGCGGCCAATCGTTCTACGTGGCACCACGTATCTCCGACCTTGACGAGGTCGCCGAATTTCTGCGCGAGGCAGTGCCCGAGCTCACCTTCGCGCGTGCTACGGGCCAGATGCCGGCTGGCGAGCTTGAGGACGTCATGACCGCCTTTTACGACGGGCGCTATGACATTCTTCTGTCGACGGCGATCGTGGAGTCGGGACTGGATCTGCCTAACGCCAACACCTTGATTGTGCATCGCGCCGATGTGTTCGGCTTGGCCCAGCTTTATCAGTTACGAGGCCGTGTCGGCCGGTCCAAGACACGGGCCTACGCCTATTTCACGATCCCGGTCGGACAGCGCTTAACTGAAGCTGCGGAAAAGCGCCTCAAAGTGCTACAGTCACTCGATACGCTCGGCGCCGGGTTCTCGCTTGCGTCGCACGATCTCGATATCCGCGGTGCCGGAAATCTTCTGGGCGAGGAGCAGTCAGGCCACATTCGAGAGGTCGGCTTTGAGCTTTACCAGTCGATGCTGGAAGAGGCCGTCGCTTCCATGAAGGGCGGCGAGGCAGACGCCGATGCCGAGAAATGGAGCCCGACCATTTCCCTAGGGACGGCGGTTCTCATCCCAGAGACCTATGTAGCGGACCTACAACTGAGGCTTGGTCTTTACCGGCGCCTGTCGTCTCTTGAGACGCGCGCTGACCTCGATGCTTTCGCCGCCGAGCTGGTCGATCGCTTCGGAGAGCTGCCCGAGGAGGTCGGACATTTGCTCGACATTATGGAGATCAAGGGGCTGTGCCGCCAAGCCGGTATCGCGCAAGTGGATGCAGGACCGAAGGGCGCCGTCATCGGTTTCCATAAGAACGAGTTCGCCAACCCAGAAAGCCTCGTGGCGCTGGTTCAGTCTTCGCGTGGGCGCGTCAAGGTGCAGCCCGATCAAAGAGTGGTCTTCAAGGGCGAATGGGATTTGCCAGAAGAGCGGCTCAAAGGCGTACGCGCGCTCATCACCAAGCTTGCCGGAATTGCTGCTGAAGCGCGCAAGGCGGCGTGAGGCGCTAGAGCCTGATCGTTTCACTTGGTGGCGCAAATTGCGTCCAAGTGAAACGTGAATCAGTCTCTACACTTTTGATTTAGAGCAAGATTCACGTTCTTGCCCGGAACCTTCTGGCCTTGGTGAGCGATTCCATCAAGAACGATCTTGCTCTAGGTCTTCGCGGTCTGCGGTCCACTTGGGAGCGTCAGCGCAGAGCGCATCAGCTTTCCGTTTGGCGTGCGCGGCAGCGTATCCACCAGAACAATTTCGCGCGGGCGCTTATAGGGTGCCAGCCTTTCGGCAGCGAAGCGCTGGATGTGGGCGGTATCCGGCTTCACTCCCTCCGCCGGAACGATGAACGCAGCAATCACACTGACGTCGTCGCGCACGGGAACCTCTGCGCAAGCAACCTCGCCAACGTGGGGATGCTCGCCCAATACAGCCTCCACTTCCTTTGGCGAGACGCGATAGCCGAGCGCATTCATTAGGTCGTTGGTGCGGCCACAGTGGATCACATAGCCGTCCTCGTCGATCGCTGCGAGGTCACCGCCGATGAACCATTCATCGCGATATACTTGGGCTTCTTCTTGAGGGCGATTCCAGTAGCCGAGCATGAGACCGGGATCGGAACGATGCACGGCCAGGAGTCCTTCTTTGCCAAGTCCCAGCGGTTCAGTTCCCCCTTCGAGTGGCAGGATGGCGATGCGGCGACCCGGTTGCGGTTTGCCGACGGTGCCTGCCTTGCGTGGTACGCTCGGCGAAGAGGACACGTAGGTGGAGATTTCACTCATGCCGAGCGCTTCATAGAGTTCGGTTCCCGTCTCAGCCGTCCATTCCTCAAACAATCCGGGCGGTGACGTCTCTCCGGCGACAAGCCCGTGCCGCAAGCGGCCGAAGTCGGCACGCGCCGGCTGCGCGTACTTGAGAATCTGGCGGTAAAGGCCGGGCGTGGCGCCGAATATCGTGGCATCGTTTTGCGCGATGATCCGGGGCCACAGCGCGGGGTCCTTCTCGCCCGTATAGATGATGGCGGTTGCCCCGTTGGCCCAAGGGTCCGTGAGCCCGGTTCCCAGCGTGTAGGTCCAGTTGAAGGCGCCGGCGCTCAACATGCGATCGTTGGGGCCGATCCCGTACCAGCCCTGATACATGGGCCGCCGGCCAAAGGCGGAGCGTTGGGCATGCAGAACGCCCTTGGGGCGTGCCGTCGTTCCCGAAGTATAGACCAGAAAGGCTGCATCGTCGGCGGCCGTGTCCGCCCACGGTGCGCGCGTACCTCGCGCGATCATGCCGGCAATCTCGTCGTCTGCAAACGCGCGCACGCCGCCGGGCAACGTTTTGAGGCCGAGACTCTCCCCAACAGCAATGGCCTCCACGCCTGCGGTGTCCAGCACAAAGCGCACCTCGGGTTCGGTAAGCTGGGGCGATGTCGGCACCGGTACGAATCCGCCTGCAATCGCGCCGAAGAAGACAAGCGCGTAGGTGCTCGTATTCTCCAGGCGAATGAGGATGCGCGCGCCGGGAGCAAGACCCGCGGCTTTAAGGCCGGAAGCGATACACAAGACTGCTTCTTCGAGCTGCGCGAATGTCCAGACCTCGGCCGGCGCGGTGGCCGCGGGGTCATGCACCACCACAAGAGCTTGCGCGTTTGGTCGGGTCGCCGCTGCCGGCGCAATGCAGTAGGCCGCCATATTGAAACGGCGCGGCGGCGTTTCTTGCGCGATGCTGGATATCATGCGTTCAAAAGAGGGGGTGTCATCGGGTCCCCGTGGACCACCAACTGTCGAGGTTGTAGCCGAAGAGTGGCGTCTTTTCCGGATGCCTAAGGTGCGTCCAGTAGGCGAGCCACTGCTTAGGCACGTGGAATAAGGGTATCACATAGTCACCTGACAAGAGCACGCGATCAAGCGCGCGTACGGCGGAGACGAATTCCTCTTCGCTCTTTGCTTCGAGCAAGGCCTGGATCAGGGCGTCGGCGGCGGGGTTCTCCACGCCAGCAAAGTTATAGGTTCCAGGCGTTTTTGCAGCTTTCGACGACCAGCGGAACAATTGCTCGTTGCCCGGTGAGAGAGAGGACGACCAAGTGCGCTGGATCATGTCGTAGTCGTAGTTCGTGAGCCGCGACTGATATTGCGCGCTGTCGACCACGCGAAAGTTGACTTTGATGCCCAGCCGCTCCACGTCGCGTGCAAAGCTGAGCAAGAGGCCCTCTTGCGCTGTTGAGCCAGCAAGGATCTCAAATTCGAGCTGGCGTCCGGTCTTCTTGTTGATCAGTTTGCCGGCTCTTAGCTCGTAGCCGGCTTCCTTAAGAAGTTTGAAGGCTGCGCTTTGGTTCTTGCGGTTGCGTCCGCTGCCGCTGCTCTGCGGGAACTGGTAAGTTCCCTCCATAATCTCTGGCTTCACGAAATCGGCGTAGGGTGAAAGCAGGTCGCGCTCGCGCACGTTCGCCGCGCGCCCGGCTGAGGAAAGGATTGAGCGCTCAAAGTAACTCTGCGTGCGCCTGAACAGTCCTGCGTAATGTGTGCGGTTGGTCCACTCGAAGTCGAACAAGAGAATGAGTGCCTGGCGCACGCGCGGGTCGGCGAACACATCGCGGCGTGAGTTGAATACCAAAGCCGTCATGCCGGCGGGAAGGCCGATATCGAACGTCCGCTTCACGACGCGCCCGTCCTTAACAGCCTGGAAGTCGTAGCCGTTGGCCCAGCTGCGCGGATCGTTCTCAGGCCAGAAGTTGAGCTGACCGGTTTTGAAGGCCTCAAACATCACCGAGCTTTCTCGGAAGTAGTCGAAACGGATCTCATCGAAATTGAAGCGGCCGCGATTGACGGGGAGATCCTTGCCCCAATAATCGGGATTGCGTCTGTACGTGATGGAGCGTCCAGGGTCGACTTTGGCGACGCGATAGGGGCCCGACCCCACAGGCGCCTCCAGGCTCGTCGCCTCAAACGTCTCCGGATCGATAACGTGGCGCGGCAGAACCGGCATCAGGCCGAGGATCAGTGGAATTTCCCGATCGCCGTCAGCAACAAACGTGAAGCGCACAGCGTGGTCCGATAACCGCTCCGCTTTGGCAACCTTGCTGTAGTACGTGCGATGGTTCGGCCTGCCTTTTTCCTTCAAGAGTTCCCAT
>JAUWCP010000308.1 GCA_030609245.1 Hyphomicrobium sp. | reverse complement strand
ACATGAACAAATACTGCAAGCCCCCTTCAGAACGGGTTCAGCCGTGTCCTTGTTCAATGGCCTCATCGATGGAACATACACCGGGTAAGGGGACGTCAGACAAATGACCATTTCGCGCACATTGACCTCAATGACCGTCGCTGTGGCGCTCGCCGCCGCCTCCATGGGGCCGTTTGCGGCCGCTGCCAGCGCTGATGGCTGGCGCGGTGGCCACCGCGGCCATCACGTCACTCATCACGCTCCGAGGCGTCATTGGTGGGGCGGCCGCAACCATCGCCGCTACATCTATCGCCACGGCAGGCGCGATAACGCAGGCAAATACATAGCAATCGGAGTGGGCGCCCTCATGTTGGGCATCATCGCTGCACAAGCCCACCACCCCTATTACGACTGAGCGTTCACCCTCGTGCGCCAGTCGCGGGTCGGACCTTTCCCCCAAGGGTCCGGCCCATTTTCTTTTTTATTAGGCGAACCGCTCGCGGCCTACAGGAAACTGTAGGGGTCGATGTCGACGGTGAGCCGCAGATCTCCCTTGAGAGGCGGCAAACGATTCAGCCAAGCGCGCAAGTAGGCCTGAACATCGATCTCCCGCGGGGCTCTGACGAGGAGCCGCCAGCGGTGGCGGCCGCGGATGACTGCGATCGGGGCTTCGGCGGGTCCGAGCACGTCGATGCGCTCACTGGGTGGAGCGCGATGGGCTATGTCGCGAGCCATCAGTTGAGCCGTCTCTTTGTCTCTCGCCGAAACGATGAGCGCCGCTAGCCGGCCGAACGGGGGAAGAAGCCCGGAGCGGCGCGCTGTGATCTCACGCTCCAAGAACGCCTCGCGATCACCCGAGATGATGGCCTCCATCACAGGATGCTCAGGCATATGCGTCTGCACGAAGCCACGCCCTTCGGCCAGCGCGCGGCCAGCACGGCCCGTCACCTGATGCAGAAGCTGGAAGGTGCGCTCGCCCGCCCTGGGGTCGGCGCCCTGGGAAAGTCCCAGATCGCCATCAACGATGCCCACGGTCGCCAGATTCGGGAAATGGTGACCCTTGGCCACCATCTGTGTGCCTATGATGATGTCGATCTCGCCTGCCTCGATCTCGCGAATGATCTGACGCATTTCGATAATGCCCGGAATGAGGTCGGACGAAAGCAGCGCCAGCTTGGCTTCCGGGAAGCGCTCAGCCACCTCTTCAGCGACGCGCTCAACGCCCGGACCACAGGCGATCAGCGAGCCGGCATCGGAACACTTGGGGCATCTTTCCGGCAGCGGAATTGAAAATCCGCAGTGATGACAGTGAAGACGGCCGCGAAAGCGGTGCTCCACCAGCCAGGCGGTGCACTGCGGACAGTCCACGCGGTGTCCGCACGAGCGACACAGAGTGAGCGGCGCATATCCGCGCCGGTTTAAGAACAGCAGGGCCTGCTGTTTGGCTGCGAGCGTTTCAGCGACGGCCTCAACCAGGATAGGTGACAGCCAGTTGCCCTTGTCCGGCGGGTTCGTGCGCAAATCGATGGCGGTGACCTTCGGCAGCTCCGCGCCGGAGTAACGGCCTGGTAGCACCACGTGGCGATAGCGCCCAGTACGCGCATTCACATGGCTTTCAATGGAGGGAGTGGCTGAGGCGAGAACGACAGGAAAGTCGCCGAGGTTGCCACGCACCACCGCCATATCGCGCGCCTGGTAGTGCACACGATCGTCTTGCTTGAAGCCTGGGTCATGCTCCTCATCGACGATAATGAGGCCCAATTCCTTAAACGGCAGGAACAACGCGGAACGGGCACCGACGACGACACGCGCCTCTCCGGAGGCAGCGGTGCGCCAGACGCGCCCGCGTTCCGGCCCCGATAACGCCGAATGCCATTCGACGGGCGCACAGCCAAACCGCTGCTCGAAACGGCGCATGAACTGGTCGGTGAGCGCGATCTCCGGCAACATGATCAACGCCTGCCGCCCCCGCTCCAGCGTGCGCGCAACCGTTTCGAAATAGACCTCTGTTTTTCCAGAACCCGTGACGCCATCCAGAAGCGCGACTGAGAAGTTCGCGCCATCGACCGCCGAGACGAGAGTATGAACTGCCCGTGCCTGCTCCGGTGTGAACTCTGTGGTTTGATGGGCGGGATCGGGGCGCGGCAGCTTCTTCTCAGGGATCATCACTTCGACGAGGTTGCCCGTTGTCACAAGACCGTCGATGACGCCGGTTGAGCATTCAGCGTCCGCCGCAAGTACCGACTTGGCGCGGATTGCGCAGTCAGCCGCGATCTCCAACGCGCGTTTTCGCGGTGGCGTCATGCGCGGCGGCTCAGGCACATCCTCGACAAGGGTGACGCCGTAACGCGGTTTTGAAGGTTCGAAGGCGGCACGCGCACTCATCATCATGCGCACCACCATGCCGAGCGGGCTCAGCGTGTAGCGCGCGATCCACTCAACGAACCGAAGTGAGAGTAATGGGAGGGGTGGAACGTCGAGGCAGCTCTCAACCGTTTTGAGCTTGCTAGGATCGATCTGTTTTCCCGGCTTGCCCACCGGCGCATCCCAGACGACACCGATGCGGCTTTGCGGGCCGAAGGGGACCATCACAAAGCAGCCCGGTTCCAGCTCCAAATCGTCCGGTACGAGGTAATCGTAGCTCTGGTCGAGCGCAACGGCGAGCACAACGGGGATCCGCGTCGGTCCCGAGCGCGCTTTAGTCTCTAGTTGCTCAAGCAGATTATCCAAAGGTACCACCGTCCAACCGAAGCCAAAACCAGCGAATCGATTGTGCAACCA
>JAUWCP010000011.1 GCA_030609245.1 Hyphomicrobium sp. | reverse complement strand
GCGCACGACGCGCAGCATATCGTTGGCATTGGGCTGGTAGCCGGGGAATGGTCCGAGCTCGTTCGCCATTTCGGCCGACGTAGCATACGAGACACCGGTCATGATGGCGGAGATGGCCCCGCAGATGGCGCGGGCGGCATTGGAGTCATAGGAAATACCCGAGGTCATCAACAGGCCGCCGATATTGGCAAAGCCCAGACCGAGAGTGCGGTAGCGATAAGAAAGCTCCGCGATGCGCCGGGAGGGGAACTGCGCCATCAGCACTGCAATCTCGAGCACGATGGTCCACAGCCGGCAGGCATGTTCAAAAGCGTCCGTGTCGAACGACTTGTCAGGCCGGCGGAACGCGGTGAGGTTCACGGACGCAAGGGTGCAAGCCGTGTCGTCGAGGAACATGTACTCCGAGCACGGGTTGGACGCTCGGATGGGTCCGCTCTGGGGGCAGGTGTGCCAGTCGTTGATAGTGGTGTGGAATTGGATGCCGGGATCGGCGGACGCCCATGCCGCATGGCCAATCTGGTCCCACAGATCGCGCGCCTTGAGGGTTTTCGTCGGCTTGTCGGAGAGGCGCGCGGTCAGGTCCCAGTCCTTGTCCTCTTCAACAGCATTGAGGAACGCGTCCGTCACCCGCACAGAGTTGTTGGAGTTTTGGCCGGAGACCGTCAGGTAGGCCTCCGAGTCCCAATCCGTGTCGTAGGTCGCGAAGTCGATGTCCTTATAGCCCTGCTTGGCAAACTGGATGACGCGCAGGATGTAATTGTTGGGCACCTCATCGCGGCGCGCCTCCTTGATGGCGCGTTTCAAAGCGGGGTTCTTTGTGGACTCGAAACAATCGTCGCCGTCGGCCTCGCAGTTAACGCAAGCCTTCATGACGGCCTTCAAGCGCTTCTGGCAAATCTTGGAGCCAGTGACGAGCGCGGCAACCTTCTGCTCCTCCTTCACCTTCCAGTTGATGTATTCTTCGATGTCGGGGTGATCGATGTCGACGACCACCATCTTGGCTGCGCGCCGCGTCGTTCCGCCTGACTTGATGGCGCCTGCAGCGCGATCGCCGATCTTAAGAAAGCTCATGAGACCGGAGGAGCGTCCGCCACCTGACAGGTTCTCATCAGCGCCGCGCAACTTGGAGAAGTTGGATCCGGTGCCCGAGCCGTACTTGAAGAGTCGTGCCTCGCGGACCCACAGGTCCATGATGCCGTTTTCGTTGACGAGGTCGTCCTCGATTGACTGGATGAAGCACGCGTGCGGCTGTGGGTGCTCGTAGGCGGAATCGGAAACTGTCAGCTTGCCGGTTTCGTAATCGACGTAGGTATGGCCTTGGCCAGGACCGTCGATGCCATAGGCCCAATGAAGACCCGTGTTGAACCATTGCGGGCTGTTGGGGGCGCCCATCTGCATCGCCAGCATGTAGCGATTTTCATCATAGAAGGCGCGGGCATCTTCTTCAGTATTGAAGTAGCCGCCCTTAAGACCCCAATAGGTCCAGGTTCCAGCAAGACGGTCGAACACTTGGCGAGCATCTGTCTCGCCGCCGAAACGCTCAGGCTCAGGAAGTTCTGCAAGGGCTTGCTTGTCAGGAACCGAGCGCCATGCCCATGAGGGGATTTGTGTCTCTTCTACTTTCTTGAAGCGGCGTGCCACGCCCGCCTTGCGGAAATATTTCTGGGCGAGAATGTCGACGGCAACCTGGCTCCAGTGTTCGGGTACGAATAAGCCGTCGAGGCGAAACACTATGGAACCGTCGGGGTTCTTGATCTCACTTATCGCGCGGCGAAATTTGATGGTCTCGTAGGGCGACTGTCCTGCCTGAGTGAAGCGCCGCGTAATCTTCATCGATAATCCCCGTCTCGTCGTATCTGGTTGGTGCGCTTCGACGTCAGACCAGGAGTTAGCGCGCTCGATTTTTTTCTGGAAACGCAACCCTCAACGCAGACCAGAACTGACGCTATGCAACAGGCAAAACTCCTCCCGCAGCGAAAACCGTGAGCTCTCGCCTGTGGCAAACGCGTTTTGTGGATTGGGCCGACTGGACCCGCACTGATCCGCTACTTAGAGGCGCCTTAAACCGAATGCGGAACACCCACCTGGGGCGAAACGCTGCAGTTCAAATCGCGCTTACTCAAACTCGCCGATTCGTGACCATACGCCAAAGGTTTTGTATGTTGCCGATGACACCCATACTAGATGTAGATAGATAGCGGAAAATGCACTGAATGATTGTGGGTATCGTGTTGATCGCAATCGCGGGTTTGGCTCTGCATTCGGAGATTGCAGAGGGTGTGCATGAAGATGGGTCCGCAATCACGAGCAAACAGACTATTTCGATTCCATGCATCAGGTCTGTTGCAGTTTTGCCGCGCTTGGGGCGTACTGGACAGACTAGGCCTCGCAACGTTATGCGGGACTTTGAATGAGTGACAGATCGGGGCCCGAGCGATGAGTTTTTTTAAGGAAATTTTCGCCTGGTGGCACGGCAACACATGGGGCACACGCCTCACCATTTGGAACCAGGGCCGTTTTGTGGGCGAAGATGACTTCGGTAATCGCTACTATGAACAGAAGAAGGGCGTTGGCCCTGCCGGTCGGCCGCGCCGCTGGGTGACCTACACCGATCTCGCTGAAGCCTCGAAAGTCCCCCCTGACTGGCACGGCTGGTTGCATTACACGGTCGATGATCCACCTACTGCGGTAAACTACCAGGCGCGGCCCTGGCAGAAGCCCCACCGCATGAATATGACGGGTACGCCGGAGGCTTACCGTCCGCCCGGCTCTATCTTGACTCATGGCGGGCGCCCCAAGGCGACGGGTGACTACGAGCCTTGGCGGCCGGAGTCGTGACAGTGATAGAATAGGGTCCAACTTCGGCCCAACTCTGCGCCCAGTGAGGCCCGGAGGCCGGCACGCATTAACGGATCGCCGCAAGAGCCCCATGAACCGCTATTTGAGGATTTCGGTCTCACGACGTGCGCTGCTGCTGCTGGCAACCGCGGCCACGAGCGTCTTGGCCGTCTCAGGTGTGCACGCGGAGCGCATGGAAAACGGCGTCGCGGTCTTTGCTGCCCTCGACAAGGTCACGGCTCGCATCTCCCGGTTCGAGGTGCCGCTCAACGAGACGGTAACGTTCGGCGCACTGAAGGTGACGCCGCGGATTTGCTTTTCGCGCCCACCCACCGAGCCGCCAAAGACCACCTCGTTCGTCGAAGTCGACGAGATACTGCTGGATGGCGCCGAGAAACGCATCTTCACCGGTTGGATGTTTGCCGAAAGCCCCGGCCTCAATGCGGTTGAGCATCCAGTGTTCGACGTGTGGCTCACCGATTGCCAGAAACCCAAAGGCTCCATCGCGCAGCATCTGACACCGGGCGCAGAAGGCGCCGCGCCGGCTGCTATTGGCGAACGTTTCGCGCCGGCACGCCGTCGGGTTCGGCGCTAAATCCGTATAGATCGCATAGAGCAGCTCAGCGGTGCCCTTGATCGTAGGTGGTGCAATCGCGTGCGAGCGGTTGCCATGCGTCAGTAAACAGATCACGCATGGTTAACTGCGATCGGCAGGGCCGAGATTGAAGCTGCGTACCCTGACGGTGATGGAACGCTCGACTTTGAAGAATACATGGCCCTTATCGAGGCCCTTATCGAGAAGTTTTCTAAGGAAGCCAATCTGGACAACAACGGCACGCTCGATGAGGCTGAGTTCAAGGCGCAGGTCAGTAACTGTTCGCTCTCATCGCTTGATGAGCTTCTGGGAAAGAGATATATAGAAAGCAAGTGAGGCCGGTCGGCGATTTTGCATGGGCAATTGCCACGCTCTTGTGCGAAGCGTCCCGGCCTCCTTCTTTTTTCACATTTCAGCTTTTCGTTTTGAGCAGTGCCGCAGCGCGTGGGGCAAAGTAGGTCAGCACGCCCGCGGCGCCCGCCCGCTTGAATGCCAGCAAGCTCTCTATCATTGCCGCTTCACCGTCGAGCCAGCCTTCTTTGGCTGCGGCCTGCATCATCGCGTACTCGCCTGAGACCTGATAGGCGAAGGTCGGAACGCGATATGTTTCGGCAATGCGGGTGACGATATCGAGATAGGGCATCCCCGGTTTCACGATCACCATGTCGGCACCTTCGGCGAGATCAAGCGCGACTTCACGCAGCGCCTCGTCGGAATTCGCCGCATCCATCTGATAGGTGAGCTTGTCGCCACCCAGTTGTGATGTGGCCAGCGTTACGGACGACCCAACAGCATCACGAAATGGCCCGTAGAACGCGGAGGCGTACTTGGCGGCGTAGGCCATAATCTGCGTGCCTGAATACCCTTCGGTCTCCAGGGCCGTTCGAATGGCCCCGACGCGGCCGTCCATCATGTCAGATGGGGCTAGGATGTCGGCGCCGGCTTCCACCTGTACGAGCGATTGGCGCACGAGCGCTTCAAGTGTCTCGTCATTGGCAATCTCATCGCCGCGAACCAGACCGTCATGGCCGTGGCTGGTGTAGGGGTCGAGAGCGACGTCAAGAATGACGCCGATATCGAGGCCCACCGCCTTAACGGCTCGGGTGGCCCGGCACACGAGGTTTTCGGGATTGAACGCCTCGCGCGCATCGTCGCTGCGCCGCTTCGGTTCTGTATTGGGAAAGAGTGCGATCGCGGGGATGTTGAGCGCGGCTGCCTCTTCGGCAGCCGCCACAACATTATCGATCGACAGGCGCTCTACGCCCGGCATTGACGTGACCGGAACGCGCTGGTTCTCGCCCTCGACGACGAACAGCGGCCAGATTAGATCATCGACGCTCAAGCGGTGCTCAGCAACGAGACGGCGAGACCATTTGCTACGCCGATTGCGGCGCATACGCACGTTGGGAAAGGTTCCTGCCGTTGGAGCCGGGTTTTCTGGCTGCAACGTCCCGCCGCGTCGGCTTGCCGGTCGTATCATTTGCGCTGGGCTGCGCGGTTTCATGACTTCAAAATTCCAGGATCGAGTGGGTCCCCTACACTCGCCGGAACTGGAGGCTCTTGGCAAGGGGGGCGCATCGCACGTTGGCGAATAGGGTTAGTCGCAGATCCTTTTGTATTGCCGTTTCGCCATGTCGACATGGAAATGGTTTCGGTGCGCGTTATTGGCCTCCGGGCCCAGGGTCGTGCCGAAGATGCGGCAGGCAGCAGCGTGTGCGGCGCGCAAGAATTTCGCCTTATCAGTCGACGCCCGCCCGGCTTGCTCTTGCATACTCAAAGCCGCGATCTTGGCTGCGCGCTCAGCTTTGCGCGCCAACACGGGATCCTCCGGCTCGGTGAGCCGAACAGCCGCCAATGTGTACTTGGCGCCGAGCGGTTTATCCGTCGTAGCGGTTGTGCGATTTTCCTTCGCCGCTCGGTTCGTCGCAATCTGCGCCGCAGAATTGCGTTCAGCCTTCGCCGCGGCCGCTTCGGCGGCGATGTCGCGCCGCGTCAAGCCCCAGTCGTCCAGCAAGTATGTGTTCTGCCCCTTCTCGGTAACGAAACCGCGGATGTCGAGCGCGTTGGCGAAGGCATGCTCACTGAACCTATTGCTGAGGCGACCGGAAGATTTTCGGCACGAATAGTCGCTCATGACCACGATCTTGGTGACGCGGGAGCCCAGATGCTTCCTCGCGAGCGGTTGCACGCGATCGGTGATCCATGTGTCGAGAACAGCGACCATTTCGCAATTGACGAGTGCCGGCGGCTGGAATGCGACCTTGGACGTCTTGCCGAGACTGACGAGACGTACGGGTGCTGGTGTCCCGCATTCACGCTCCTTGATCGGCGGTTGTGGAATGACGACCGCATCGACTTTTTTTAGCAGGACGGCGCAGCGGGATTTCGCGGCGGCAATCTCGTTTGGCTGCCAGACGTCGGGCACAGGCTCTGCGCTGTTGGCGGGTGAGCCTTTCCCATCGGCCTTGGCAGGCAGGCTGCTGCGATCCTTGCGTATAGGCAATGGGGGTATGGGCTCGGGATTAAAGGCGCCCTCTTGTGCCGACGTCTCGGCGGGCTGCGAAGCGCCGCGCTGGCGTGTCTTCTTACCAGCGACGGTGGCAGTAACGGTTGACCAAATCGCAAGTGCCGCGTCGATAGGATCTGCGATGGCGCTCTGCTGGCCCACGCAGCAAATTGCTCCAAGCACAATTGCAAGCCCCGCCCCCAATCGCGGCATCTCTCGCGTCTCCTTGACGTGGTTGGGTATTATAATTTCGAGACTGATTGAGGCGCTGCAACGGCCGAATCGTTTGAGTGATTTTGATCACGGGGCACCCCAGTGTATAGCTCCAAATTCGTCCAATTGATGGTTTGAGCGACCGGCCGACCGCGCGAGGGAGATGCTGTGCAACACGATGTCAAAAGCGCAACCAAGCAGGCAAGCGAGGCAGGCAGCGAACTCACCATTGAGCCACAGGGCTCGTTGGCAATCATTACGCTCAATCGCCTTCGCGCACTGAATGCGCTCAACATGGCGATGCGTACGAAACTCGCCGAAGCGTTCCCGCGTTTTGCGCGCGATCCGCAGATCTACGCGATCGTCATTCAATCGGCGATCCCGAAAATGTTTTCGGCAGGTGGCGATGTGCGCGAGCTGATCACGTGGAAGCGCGAGCAGCCCGAGCAGGCGCGGCGCGCGTTTGCAGATGAGTACAGTCTCAACTGGCTGCACGAGTGCTTTTCCAAACCGACTATTTCACTCATAAACGGGCCCGTGATGGGCTCAGGTGTTGGCATCACGGCATATGGAACGCATCGAGTGGCGGGCGAGAGGTACCGGTTCGCCATGCCTGAAACGGCCATAGGCCTGTTCCCCGATGTCGGAACTGCCTATGTGCTCGCGCGCTTCCCGGATGAGATTGGCATGTATCTGGGCCTGACAGGGCGCGCGATTGGCGCTGCGGATGCATATGCTTTGGGGCTGTTGACGCACTGCATTCCCTCTGCTCGTTTTGAAGAGATCAAGACGGCACTGATCGATACGTGGCCAGTCGATCCTTTGCTCGACGAGCGCCATGTGGACCCTGGTCCGCGCGAGTTGGAGCCCTACATAGGCCGCATCGCCCGCTGTTTTTCTGCGCCAACTGTGGAAGAGATTGTCGACCGGCTGGGTACGGTGCCGAGCAAGGATCGCGAGTGGGCGCAAAGCGTTGTTGCGGACCTTAAGAGCCGTTCGCCGTTGTCGCTCAAGGTGACGCACCGGCATATCGGCGCCGCACGTGAACTTGATCTTCGCCAGACGCTACAACTCGACTACCGGCTCGCTTGCCGCTGTCTTGAGGGTCACGATTTCGAGGAAGGCGTGCGTGCCGCTTTGATTGACAAGGATGGCAAGCCGCGTTGGCAGCAGGGCCGGCTTGAGGATGTAACGTCAGTTATGGTTGATGAAGTCTTTGCGTCGATGGGTGATAATGAGCTTGTCTTGCCGTCGCGTGAGCAGATGCAAGCCGCACGCGTGTAAACTTTGATCCAAACTGGGTGGGAACAGGTGGCTGCAATGGCCGAATGCGCCGCTGAGTATTAATGAAACCCTCCAGAACACCCCCGCTACTATTCTTTTACTATGTGTATTTAGGTAACTTTTAGCTTCATGCTTTATCTAACAAGGCAACCCGGAAAAACCGGGAAGCGTCAAACAGGATGAGGCCATTATGAGTGTTGCGCTCGAAGTGGCGCGTGAGTACGCGCCAGCTCAGGATCAATCGATCGGTTCCGAATACATGCAGTCCCTGAGGCTAATTGAGCGGCTGCACCGGCTGCTGCTCGATGTCATCAAGGACGAGTTTGATCGCAATGGGGGCGACGACCTCAATAGCGTCCAGGCCCTGCTCCTTTACAATATCGGTGAAAGCGAACTCACGGCCGGTGAGCTGAAGACCCGCGGCTACTATCTCGGTTCAAATGTCTCGTACAACCTGAAGAAGCTCGTCGACATGGGCTACCTTCACTACAAACGCTCGGAGACGGACCGCCGCAGTGTGCGCGTCAGCCTGACTGAGAAGGGCAAAGGTGCGTGCGAGATCGTGAAGAAACTTTATCAGCGTCAGCTGGGCTCAGTGCAAGCCGTTGGCGAAGTATCGCAAGAGGACTTCATCCGGCTCAACAAGGCCCTGTTTAGGCTGGAGCGATTCTGGTCCGACCAGATCCGGTACCGGTTGTAGGGTCCTGCGCAACCAAGTTTGATGGGATATGGGGCTGCAGCGGTCGCTGCAGCCCCTTCGTTATGCTCGATTTGTGGCCCTTCGGCACCAGCCAGGCCGGGAGGGTCCAAGGCGGCGCGCCTTTGCCTTTTCTTCGCGGCCGGAATAGCTAATTCTGCACGCTGATTGCCCGATGGGCGAATCGCAAGTACGCCTCGTTTCCTGGGCAGCGGAGAGAGGCTTGGCGCGACCGACGGCGTCGAGAGCATTGGCCGAGAGGCGAGCCGCATTGTTGAGTATGAGGGCGTGAACAGTCTGGACCGGCAATGGGGGGAACGCTGTGATCTCACTTCGGACAGGTCAACGTTTTCGTGGCACCGGGCGGGCAGCGGCCATCCTATTGGGGCTCACTGGCATTGTGGCCTCCACCTCGTTCGCGGTTGCTCAAGGCCTGAATTTTGGACCAACGGGCGCTGGGCCCGGCGAGCACAGCACCTACAACCGAAGCTTCGTAAAGGAATGGCTGGCAAACCCGCCCAAGGGTTACCCGACGCTCTCCAAAGCGAATATTGCGCCGACCAAGGCTGCCATCAAACGCTACAAGGCGATCGTTCGAAGCGGCGGCTTCACAGCCGTGCCCAACGTCGAGATGGAACCGGGCATTTCCGATCCGGCCGTGCTGGCGCTACGCGATCGGCTGCGCGCCTCTGGTGATCTGAGCGAAGAGACGAGCTATCCCAATCATTTCGGCGGCAGCCTAGAGACGGCGGTGAAACGCTTTCAAGCGTCAAACGGGCTTGCGCCGACCGGGATCGTCGACAAGCGTACTCTGGCAGCACTCAACGTGCCGGCCAAGGTGCGCCTAAAGCAGCTCAAAATAAATCTCAAGCGATTGTCGGGGCTCTCGCGCACCACAGGCAAAAGGTACATCCTGGTCAACATCCCCGCAGCACAGATCGAAGTCATTGAGCGCGACCGGGTTGTTTCTCGGCACTCTGGCGTCGTTGGAAAAAAAGATCGTCAAACGCCCCAGCTGCGCTCCACTATCACCGAGCTCAACTTTAATCCCGTTTGGAGGCTACCGCCGACGGTGATCAAGGAGGACTTGATTCCTACAGGCCGGAGAATGCAAGAGCAGGGCAAAAGCGTGCTCGTGAAGTACGGGATCGATGCTTATGACAGCAAGGGTCGCAAGCTGGCGCCAGAGAAAATCAATTGGAACTCTTCACAGCCGTATTCGCTGTCCTATCGGCAGAAGCCAGGCAAGGACAACCCGTTGGGGTTCTTGAGGATCAACTTCCCGAATTCGCAATCCGTGTACATGCACGACTCCCCAAAGGAGTCGATGTTTGGTCGCAATTTTCGTGCGGCAAGCTCGGGCTGTGTGCGGGTGCAGAACATCGAGGAGCTCGCCAACTGGCTGCTCAAGGGCCAAACCACCTGGAAGGACTACCACATTGAGCGGCTCAAGGAGTCGGGTCAGCTCAAGAACGTGCGCTTGCGGCGGCACGTGCGGCTCTTTTTCGCATATGTTACGGCTTGGGCCACCAAGGACGGGGTTGTGCATTTCCGGCGGGACATTTACCTAAAAGACGGGGTGGGCGAGGTCGCCGCCGCCTATTAGGAATTCACTTTGGAGTTGATCGGGGTCATAGGCCCGATAGAATTCCACCCCTAAAGCTCAACGCCGGTTTGGTCCGTAGGTTCTTATTATTGGCGGGTTTACGTCGTTTATCTTGTCGCGGCGCGACAATTGATAATCTTGCTCGCGGACCGGTGTGCGGTAATGCTGATAAAGACTAACCGGTCGGGAGTGAAGTACGCTTGATGGACTATGCGCAAAAGTTCAGCGCCGCGCTCAATGCCGTTCACCGTGAAGGGCGCTATCGTGTTTTCGCGGACCTGAAGCGCCGGCGTGGCTCTTTCCCTCATGCGGAGCACTTTCCGGGCGAAGGTTCAGCGCGACCCATCACTGTCTGGTGCTCCAATGATTACCTCGGCATGGGGCAGCATCCCGATGTGATAGCCGCCATGCATGAGGCGATTGATGCCGTCGGTGCCGGTTCTGGTGGGACGCGCAATATCTCTGGGACGACCCACTACCACGTGGAGCTCGAAGCCGAGCTTGCCGATCTGCACGGCAAGGATGCAGCACTTCTTTTCACGTCGGCCTACGTTGCCAACGACGCCACACTCTCCACGCTGGCCCAGCTTCTGCCGGGGGTGGTGATCTTCTCGGACGAGAAGAACCACGCCTCGATGATCGCTGGCATCCGCCACGGCCGCGGGCCCAAGCGTATCTGGCGCCACAACGACATTTCGGATCTGGAAGCGCAGCTCAAAGAGTACGACCGCGATACGCCGAAGATTATCGTGTTCGAGAGCGTGTATTCGATGGATGGGCACATCGCGCCGATTGCCGAAATTTGTGATCTGGCCGAGAAGTACGGTGCGCTCACCTATCTGGACGAGGTGCATGCGGTGGGACTCTACGGTCCGCGCGGCGGTGGCATTGCCGAGCGCGATGGTGTGATGGACCGTGTCGATATCATCAACGGTACGCTTGCCAAGGGCTTTGGCGTCATGGGCGGCTACATTGCAGCTAGCCGTGAGTGTTGCGATGCCCTCCGTTCTTACGCGTCGGGCTTTATCTTTACGACCTCGCTGGCACCTGCGATTGCCGCGGGGGCATTGGCGAGCATCCGACACTTAAAGCACAGTGGTATCGAGCGTGTGCGCCTGGAAGAGCGGGCAGAAACCCTGAAGAAACGCCTGACGGCGGCGGGGCTTCCGGTGGTGAATGGAATGAGCCACATCGTGCCGGTGACGGTCGGCGATCCAGTCCACTGCAAGGCTGTAACCGACGCCCTGCTCGACCGCTATGCGATCTATGTGCAGCCGATTAACTATCCAACTGTCCCCAGAGGGACGGAACGAATCCGGCTAACCCCATCGCCTGTCCATACCGATCAGCAGATGGATCACCTCGTTACTGCGCTGACTGAGCTTTGGGAGGCTTGCCCTCTTTCCAGAGGACAATCGGTTCGGCTCGCGGCCGAATAGCCCAATTGCAGTTGCGACGACGTGCTACGGCACTTAAGGCTGACCGCGCTCACCAAAGCGGTTGAGCCAAAGGCGGCTCGATCATATTATGGTCTGATGTGGCCCGTGGCGGGGAAGCGAGGCGCCCGTCCGTATGCCGAATTTTGCGCGTGACAACAAGGAAACGTCCCTATGTCTTTTTTAATGAAGGGCGAGCAATCGGCCTCTAAACCGGGCTTCTTCTCTGAATCGATTGCCGACAAGGATCCCGAGGTCGCTGATGCCATCAATAAAGAGTTCGACCGCCAGCAGCACGAGATCGAGCTTATTGCGTCTGAGAACATTGTCTCGAAGGCGGTGCTGGAGGCGGCCGGCAGCGTGCTGACCAACAAGTACGCCGAAGGCTACCCCGGCCGGCGCTACTATGGCGGCTGTCAGTACGTCGACATCGCCGAGCAGCTTGCGATTGATCGGGCGAAGAAATTGTTCGGTTGCGAGTTTGCCAACGTGCAGCCCCACTCGGGAAGTCAGGCAAATCAGGGTGTCTTCATGGCGCTCGCCCAGCCTGGCGATACAATTTTGGGTCTGAGCCTTGCAGCCGGTGGGCACCTCACGCACGGCGCGAAAGTCAACCAATCGGGCAAGTGGTTCAAGCCCGTGTCCTATATGGTGCGGCCCGATACGCACCTCATCGACGTCGACGAAGTGCGCAAGCTTGCCAACGAGCACAAGCCGCGCATCATCATTGCCGGCGGTTCGGCGTATCCGCGTCAGATTCCTTTTGCCGATTTCCGCAAGATTGCCGACGAGGTGGGTGCGATTTTGATGGTCGACATGGCGCACTTCGCCGGCCTCGTCGCCGGTGGCCTGCATCCCAACCCATTCCCGCATGCCCACGTCGTCACCACGACGACGCACAAGACATTGCGCGGGCCCCGCGGCGGCATGATCCTCACCAACGATCCAGACATCGCCAAGAAGGTCAACTCGGCCATCTTCCCTGGCCTCCAGGGTGGCCCGCTGATGCACATCATTGCCGCTAAGGCGGTGGCTTTCGGAGAGGCGTTGAAGCCAGAATTCAAGATTTACGCGAAGAACGTCATTGAGAACGCCAAGGCGATGGGCGAGGTGCTGGTGAATAGCGGGTTTGCGCTTGTCTCCGGCGGCACCGACACACATTTGATCTTGGTCGATCTGCGCCCCAAGAAGCTGACCGGGAACATCTCGGAGAAGGCGCTGGAGCGGGCGCATATCACATGCAACAAAAACGGCATCCCCTTCGATCCGGAAAAGCCGATGGTGACGTCGGGTATTCGCCTCGGGGCGCCTGCCGGCACGACGCGTGGTTTCGGCGTTGCCGAGTTCCAGCAGGTTGGGCGCATGATCGCCGAGGTGCTCGACGGCCTGGCCCAAAATGGCGCGGAAGGGAACGACTCGGTCGAAAGCAAAGTGAAGGCGGAATCCATAGATCTGTGCAAGCGCTTCCCAATTTACGGCTAAACGGCCTAGAAATGCACATACGCGAGGCGCCCTTGGATATCCCAGGGCGCCTCGTTGCTTATTTGCCGGGCCGGTGGCTAATAATTCAATTGTCGCGCCGCCGACGCGCGGTGCGCGGCTAGAATTGAGAGGCTTCTATGCGTTGCCCCTATTGTGCGGGCGAAAATACCCAGGTGAAGGACAGCCGTCCCACCGAGGAAAACGCCGCCATCCGTCGCCGCCGCATCTGCCCTGACTGCGGCGGCCGTTTCACTACGTTCGAACGCGTCCAGTTGCGCGAACTGATCGTCGTCAAACGCTCGGGCCGCAAGGTCCCCTTCGATCGCGACAAGCTTATGCGCTCCGTCGATGTGGCGTTGCGCAAGCGGCCTATCGATCGCGAGCGCGTTGAACGCATGGTCTCTGGTCTCGTGCGCCAGCTCGAAAGCTCAGGCGAAAGCGAGATCGCCTCCTCCACCATCGGTGGTCTTGTCATGGAAGCGCTGCGTAGCCTCGATCCCGTCGCTTACGTGCGCTTTGCGTCCGTCTACCGCGATTTCCGTGAGGCAGCCGACTTCCAGGAGGTGTTGAGCGAAATTGCCAGCGACCCGGCCGCCGTGCGAGAGGCCGCACGGATCGCGTTCGAGGGCCCCGGTGTCGAGACGGCGCCTTTGAAGAAACACTAAAGTCGTATGGCTCCCTCGATGCGCTCTGGCTTTGACGCCCACATGATGGCCATTGCGCTTCGCCTTGCCGAGCGGGGCTTGGGCCAAACGGCACCCAACCCTTCGGTTGGCAGCGTGATTGCCGATGAAGCAACGGGCACAATCATTGCGCGCGGCTGGACGGCGCCAGGCGGCCGTCCCCACGCGGAGGTCGAGGCATTGAAGCATGTGGGCCGCCAGGCGCGCGGAGCCAGTCTCTACGTAACCTTGGAGCCCTGCTCGCATCACGGTGCGACGCCACCCTGCGCCGACGCAATAATTGACGCCGGTATTGCACGTGTCGTGTGCGCCATCGAGGACCCGGACCCACGGGTTGCAGGGCGCGGACTGGAGCGGCTGCGCCAGGCGGGTATCGCTGTCGAGCGCGGCTTGATGGCGAGCGATGCACACTGGATGGCGGCCGGGCACATTTTGCGCGTGACTGAGCGACGTCCGCTGGTTCAGGCGAAGCTGGCACTCGCCTCGGATGGCTCCGCCCCGCGCGGCGCAAAGGGTCAGCCCACCTGGGCAACCAGTGAGCAATCGCGGGCGCTGGGCCACCTCATGCGGGCGCGCACTGACGCCATCCTTGTCGGCCGCCAGACCGTTGTCGACGACGATCCGCAGCTTAACTGCCGGTTGCCAGGGCTAGAGGATCGCTCGCCTATCCGTGTGGTGCTGGCACGGCAGCTTGCGGGGCTTCAAGAGAGCCGGCTGGTAAAATCCGCCAGCAGGCATCCCACTTGGATCTTTTGCGGTAGCGAATCAGACGCGTCCACCGTCGCCATGCTTGAGCGTGCGGGCGCACGCGTCTTCCGCGTCGCCGAGATCGCTGGCGAACTTTGGCTCCCAGCTGTTATGGAAACGCTCGTTGCCGAGGGCATCACCCGCCTGCTGGTCGAAGGAGGTCCGGTAACCTGGGGCGCGTTCTCGCGTGCCGGCCTGATCGACGAGGTGGTAATGTTCCAAGCACAAACCCAATCCGGGCGTGCCCCGCCCGATTCGGCGGTTCTGCGTGATCTTGGACGATTCATTGCAACGGACGGATTGGAGATCTGCGATCATCGCACGCTCGCAAGCGAAAATATGATGGTATTCCGCCGGCCATGGCGCAGTCTTGCACGATGGTCTAAGCGCTCAGATAAGGCATCAAGGTAGCAAGGAAGGGCCACAGCCATGTTCACTGGTATCATCTCCGATATCGGAGAGGTGGTTGCTCACGAGGGGGGGCGATTCACCATCCGTACGCACTACCCGGCGAGCTCTCTGGAGGTGGGCGCTTCCATGGGCTGCGACGGCTGTTGCCTGACCATGACCACCGTGCAATCCGAAGACCAGGGTAGCCTCTTCACTGTCGATACGTCGAATGAGACGCGCTCCAAGACGACGATTGAAGATTGGCAACCTGGCCGGCGCATCAATTTGGAGCGGTCGTTGCAGGCCGGCGGGGAGCTAGGTGGCCACGTCGTGATGGGACACGTGGATGGCATAGCACGGATCATTGATGTTAAGCCCGACGGGGAGAGCCTGCGTTTTTCATTCGAGGTACCCGACCACCTTGCCCCGTACGTCGCACCCAAAGGGTCCGTCGCGCTCAATGGCACATCGTTCACCGTCAACGAAGTTAGTGACAATCGTTTCGGAGTTAACGTGATCCCGCATACCTTGACGGTGACGACGTGGGGCGCGAAAACCCCCGGACAAACGGTCAATCTGGAGGTTGACCTGTTCGCGCGCTATGTCGCGCGGCTATTGGAGTTTCGCCCGTGACGCAAGAAGCCGGCTCGATCGCCTTCTCAGAGGGCCGCGGCTGCCTATCCACCGTCCCTGAGATTCTCGAGGATATGCGCAACGGGCACATGGTCGTGCTCGTCGATGCGGAGGAACGCGAAAACGAGGGCGACCTCGTCGTACCGGCGCAAATGGCGACGCCTGACATCATTAACTTCATGGCCAAGCACGGGCGAGGGCTCATTTGTCTGACGCTGACGCAAGCACGCGCCAGCGAGTTACGTTTGGAATCGATGGTGCGCCGAAACGCTTCTCGCAACCGCACCGCTTTCACCCAATCGATCGAGGCGCGCGAAGGCATTTCCACTGGCATTTCCGCCCACGACCGTGCACGCACCATTGCAACCGCCATAGACCCGACCAAGGGCTCAGGCGACGTTGTCTCACCGGGCCATGTCTTTCCACTTGTTGCGCGTGAGGGCGGGGTTTTGATCCGCGCCGGCCATACAGAGGCCTCTGTGGATCTAGCGCGACTGGCCGGATTGTACTCGGCCGCCGTCATTTGTGAGATCATGAACGACGACGGCACTATGGCGCGCATGCCCGATCTCGTGGCCTTCGCACAGCGTCACGGTCTCAAGATCGGCGCTATCGAGGATCTCATCGCCTATCGTCTGCAGAACGAGCACCTCGTGCGTGCTGTCGCACAGACCCAGGTATCGACGGCAGGGGCTGGCGCCTTCAACCTCCATGTTTTTGAAACGACGGTGGAGCCTGGTGAGCATTTGGCCCTCGTCAAGGGTGATCTGAATGCGCCAGGCCCAGTGTTGGTGCGCGTGCACGCGGTCAATGTGCTCGAAGATCTGCTGGGAGTCGGCGAGGCGGGCAAGGCCGGCACGCAGATCGAAAACGTGCTGCAGGCGATAGATCAGGAAGGACGCGGTGTGGTGGTGCTCATTCGCGACCTGCGGCCAAGGTCGCTTTCGGAGCGCATCAATCAGCGCACACAGAAGCCTACGAGCACTGGTGGCGCGCGCGAACGTCGTCAGGTCGAGATCGGTGTTGGCTCGCAGATCCTCAGAGAGCTTGGCGTCACCGACATGGTGCTGCTGACGAACAAGCCTGCCCATGTCTATGTGGGCCTTGAGGGCTTTGGCCTGCGCATTGTCGGTACGCGCGAGATCGAGTGAAGGCCATGACAGCAGGACCCGACACGCGCGTGCTCATCATCGAGGGACGCTTTTACGATGAGATCTCTGATGAGCTGGCAAACGGTGCGATCGCGGCGCTTGAAGCGCATGGCGCGAGCTTTGATCGTGTCAGCGTGCCCGGCGCGCTCGAAATCCCGCAAATGCTGGGACAAGCTATCGCTTCGAGTCTCATCCCGCGCACCGCACTCCATTCGCGATGGCACGGTGTGGTGGCGCTGGGCTGCGTTATTCGGGGCGAAACAGCGCACTATGATATCGTTTGCCGCAACGCCAATCACTGGCTGATGGAGATCGCAACCCGCCACAACGTTCCGGTTGGAAACGGCATTCTCACGGTGGACAACCAATCGCAGGCGATGGCACGCGCCCGCGGCGGCATAGAGGGTAAGGGCGGACATGCCGCGCGTGCCTGTCTGAAGCTGATCGAGATTGCACATGCGTTTGAAGGGCAGAATGCATGAGCACCCCTGATAGAAACACCCAAGGCCAAAGTGCAATGGCGCCGCGCACGGCGGCACGGATAGCCGCCGTGCAGGCGCTTTATCAAATGGATATCGCCGGCACCGACGTCAATGCGGTTATCGACGAGTTCGTGCGCTTGCGTTTTCCAGGCGCGCTCGGTGGTGAGGCCCCGGCAGGCGCCGATGCCAAGTATTTTTCTGCGATACTGCATGGCGTGGTGCGCCGCCAGCGCGACATCGACCCGCTCGTCGACCAGCAGCTCGCTGAGGGTTGGCGTCTCGTACGTGTCGACGCGATTCTTCGCGCCATTTTGCGCGCAGGCGTCTTCGAGCTAATGGAGCGCACGGATGTGCCTGCTCGCGTTGCAATCAACGAATATATCAACGTGGCGCATTCCTTCTTCTCCGACGATGAGCCGAAAGTCGTCAACGGCGTACTCGACAAGCTGGGGCGGCGTCTGCGCGCAGCGGAGTTCGAGCGAAATGGCGAGCGATAGGATTGATAGCGAAGAAGCGCTTATAGACGAGTTCTTGGCGCCTCTCGCCGCTGGCTTTCCAGGCGCCTTCGGCCTTGCCGATGATTGCGCGGTGATTGCACCGGGAGCCGGCGAGGAGCTTGTCGTCACAACGGACGCCATCGTTGCGGGTGTACATTTTTTCGCAGACGAGGACCCAGGCGCCATTGCGTGGAAGGCGCTCGCCGTCAACGTGTCGGATCTCATTGCAAAGGGTGCCGCCCCGCTTGCCTACCTGATGACGCTGGCGCTGCCCGAAGCGCCAGAACGCGGATGGTTCACGGCATTCTCGAACGGTCTGCGCCGCGCGCAGGAGGCGTTCGGTTGCACTCTTGCCGGGGGTGACACAGATCGCACACCCAATGAGTTGAGCGTTTCGATAACGGCGTTTGGGATAATCCCTGCGGGCGCCATCGTGCGCCGCTCATGCGCGCGCCCGGGCGATCACGTTTATGTATCGGGCACGATCGGCGACGCAACGCTCGGCCTCAAGCAGCGGCGCGATGCGTCCCTCGGCCTACGATGCGGCCTCGACAAGGCTGGGCGCGATCACCTGGACGCTCGCTATTGCATGCCGGTACCGCCTGTTGGCATCTCAAGAGTCGTTCGCGCGTGTGCTTGCGCGGCTATGGATATTTCCGATGGTCTCATCAAAGACTTTAGCCGGTTGTGCCGTGCTTCGGGTACGGGTGGGCGCATCGAGGCGGCGCGCGTTCCGCTTTCATCCCCCGCCAGAACGGTCGTGAACGCAGGCGGCGCAACATTGGTCGATCTGATGACGGGTGGGGAGGATTATGAGGTCCTCGCGATGGTACGGCCCGATCGTGCGGAGGAATTCGAAAGACAGGCGGTGGCGGCGAGGACGCAGGTGACCCGTATCGGTTCGATTGCAGGGGCTGATGATGGCATTGCTGTCGTGGATGAAATGGGACATCGGGTGCCTGTTGGGCAGGCAGGCTGGGATCACTTTCTTGGGCACATTTGAGTGCCGCATCGCGACGAATGCGGAACATAATCCGTTGATTGGCGCCGCAGGGCCGCAGATGTTGGGAATTGCAGAAAGTTGAGCATTTGGGGCCTGTCATATCGTCTTGGTTTGGCCATATCCTATCGGCTAGTAACGAAGGCGTTGCCTCAGCGAAGCAATCTCGGATGGCCAAGTTTCGCTGCCCTTCGGCAAGAGTAATAATCAGGACGGATGAATGCCGGCATATCGCGCACCAGCGCGGCCCTACGACAGGAACCGCGCCGCTCATCTCTGCCGGGGATTCATGAGAGCCGGAGTCCTTCTCAGCATCGTGGTCGGGCTCACCTTGCTCTCGACGGCACCTGTGCCTGCGCAATCCAACTGGTGGGAAAGCATTACGGGTACGGGTACGCCCGACTATACGGGTCGCCGGCAAAAAGAAGAGCGTGCGCGCAAGCGATCACAGCGCGTACGTGCGCCCCTCGAAGACCTGAGGCCTGACCCCACGCCCTATCGTAGCGACGAAATGATTGCCGCAATGGAAGCCGCGATCGACCGCTATCAGCACTTGGTGAGCATCGGCGGCTGGCCGATGGTTCCAAAGGGCCGCATGATGCGTGGGGGCGAGTCCGATAACCGGGTTCCGATCCTGCGCAAACGTTTGCGCATGAGTGGAGATTTGGCCTCGCGCAACTCGGGCTACTATGATTCTAATACGTTTGATGACCAGCTTTCTCAGGCGGTGCGCCGCTTCCAGCTCCGGCATGGCTTAAGGCCCACGGGTCGCGTCGAGCGGTCGACCTATCCCGTGCTTAACGTGACCACTGAGCGGCGGCTCGCGCAACTGCGGCTCAATCTTCGGCGCATTCAAGACCTGATGAAGAACCGGGTTGAGGATCGCTACATCCTCGTCAACATTCCCGCATTCCAGTTGGAGGCGGTGGAGCGCTATGAGGTGCAGCAACGCCACCGCGTCATCGTGGGGCGCACCGTGCGCCAGACACCGTCTATCAAAGCGACCATTCGAGGGCTGAACTTCTTTCCATATTGGCGCGTGCCCGACAGCGTTGCCAATTTCGACATCATTCCGCGTTTGGCCAAGGAGCCGGACTATCTCAGCAAGGAAAAGATCCGGGTGCTTAACGGCGTCGACGGTCCGGAAGTCGACCCGTACTCCATTGTATGGGGCACGGCGGACACAACACGATTGAAGTTCCGGCAGGAGCCGGGTCCGCAGAATGCGCTGGGGCTTGTTCGCATAGACATGCCGAACAAGGACATCGTCTATATGCACGACACGCCCATGAAAAGTTTGTTCGGCCAGCGTTCGCGCGGGTTCAGCGCGGGCTGCGTGCGCGTCCAGGACGTGTTCAAGCTTGTTGAGTGGATTGCGCGCTACGAGCCAGGCTGGGAGCAGCCAGGGCGAGCTGATCACGTGATTCAAGCGGGCCAACCCCTTGATGTGAAGCTCACACGACCGATTCCGGTTTACTTCGCCTACATCACGGCTTGGGCGGAGCGGGATGGTGAGGTCGTGTTTCGCCCGGACATCTATGGGCGCGACGGCACAGTGGGTCTGATCGCAGAAGCGGAAGTCGAACCCGACCCCGAAGAGCCGAAACCACCTAACTTGCTCGCCCCCTGACGTTCACCCTGCGATCGCCAGTTTTTGATCTGCCAGTCGACATTGCCTCGCCAAGTCGGCATATCATTGCGCATAGCGGTGCTCGCAGTTTCGCGTCCTTGACACCATATGATGAGCAGCGGTGATAGGGTAACGGGGACACGCTTCCCATGAGGTGGTCGATTAAGCTTTTTTCGGTCGGTGGCACGGCCGTCCGCATGCACCTAACGTTTCTGCTGCTGCTGGGCTGGATTGCAACGGTGCAGTGGATGCGCGGCACGCCGCAGGACGCCATTGCGGGCGTCGCCTTCATCATCGTGCTGTTCGCGTGCGTGCTGTTGCACGAGTTCGGCCACATCGTCGCCGGGCGCCGCTATGGCATCCGCACGCCTGACGTAACGCTTTGGCCGATTGGCGGCATTGCCTCGATGGAGCGCATGCCGGAGAAGCCTTCGCAAGAAATCGTCGTGGCGCTGGCCGGGCCCGCGGTCAATGCGGTGATCGCATTCGTGCTCATTGTTGCGTTGGGGCTTCGATTTGATTTGGAGCAAATGACGCCGATTGAAGTTATCCAATCCAGCTTCGTCGCCCAAATTGCGGTCGCCAATATCGTTCTGCTTGTCTTCAACCTCATTCCCGCCTTTCCCATGGACGGCGGGCGCGTGCTGAGAGCCGCGCTCGCCATGAAGCTCGGTAACGCGCGGGCGACACAGGTGGCGGCAATTGTCGGGCAGATCCTCGCTGTCGTGTTCGCTGTCCTGGGCCTCATGGGCAATCCGGTACTCGTGCTGATTGCGATCTTTATCTTTCTTGCAGCGAGGGGTGAGGCCGGTTACGCGCAGTTTCGCGAGCTGACCCGCGGCCGACGCGTCGCAGACGCCATGATCACGTCGTTTCAGTCGCTGGGCGTGATGGCGACCGCCGATGACGCGGCCCAACTCCTCTTGCAGACGACGCAGCAAGAGTTCCCGGTGCTTGATGGTGCGTCGCGCTTGCGCGGCGTGGTGACCCGCAAGGCGATCATCGAGGCGTTGAAGAAGAACGGTGGCTCCATCCCCGTGCTGGAGATTATGACGGCGGACGTGCCCACCGTGCCGCAGGATGCGGACCTTGAGAAAGCGTTTTCCCTTCTGCGCAAGACAACTGCGCAGTGCGTCGGGGTGGTCGATCGATCTGGCGGGCTCATCGGCTACATCACGCCGGAGAACGTGAGAGAACTCGTTATGATCCGCTCGTCGCAGGGGCGGCAGGCATCCGCATGAAAAAATGGGTGAGGGTGCTTGAAGCAGGTGCGTGCCGGAGGGCAGCGCCGATGCCGGCCTTGCAAAAAAGCCGGCCTTGTAAAAAAGGATGGCTCCGCGGGTAGGATTCGAATGATGCCGTAAGCTATTGAAAGGCTCTTTTAAAACGGTACCACCTAGACTGACCCCACCCACAACCCCACCTTGCTGCTCAACTTCCATAGAACGTGGCGGCGGCTCGGCAACATCAATCAATCCCACCGTTGACCAAGTCTAACGACCCTCCCGAGTACGCCTAGGACTTATCCCCACGTTTTGCGGACGATCGCGATCGTCCCACTTCTATTCCTATTTTCTTACGTAATATCATAATGTTATCCTATTATGTGCGCACGTCGGTTCAGCCAGGAGCGCAGCTAATTATGCGCCGCATTACTCAATAGATATTATGAATAACTACATGAATCCTAACGAAGATTTGGATATTGGCTATGGTCACTTGCGAATAGTAAAGCAAAACTTGACAGATACT
>JAUWCP010000239.1 GCA_030609245.1 Hyphomicrobium sp. | reverse complement strand
CCCATCGGCGGATCTTGGTTTGCGGCTCGCATTGAGCCATTGCCTAGAGCCTGATCGTTTCACTTGGAAGCGCTAATTGCGTCCAAGTGAAACGTGAATCAGTCTCTACACTTTTGATTTAGAGTAAGATTCACTTATCTGTTGGAGACCTCCCGGGCGAAGGCTTAAGCGATTCCATCAAGAACGATCTTACTCTAGTTCCACAGAGTCTCACGCCCTGCTGCGGACTGCAAACCACCTGTTTGGTGCAAAATTGGGCAGTTTAGACCGTTGCTGGTCCAGCACCCCGGGCATCATATCCAAGCGCCATCCGCCCAAACGCCACGTAGCTGGCATTGATACGCTGTGCCTGCGCGTCCGAGGCGGCCACGTGGGCCACGACCGCGTCGGAGACCCGGCTGATTGCGCGTTCCAAGTCCGGCGCCAACGGCCATGTCTTGTCAGCGGCCGCGCCCGGATAGAGCAACTTGCGGTGCGTTTCCTCTTCTGCGAGCGCAAGCTGCAACTCGGCCGCCGCGGCAGCCGTAAAGATCGCCTGATCGGCGGCGCTGAGGCCGTCCCATAGGGTGCGGCGTATGCCAAGCGACAACGCCGCACCATGCCGGTTGACGCTCGTGCCGACAGCGTAAGGTGCTGCCGCTGTTAGTCCCAGCGAGTGGCTGGCAATCGCCCCGCCCCATTCGGCTGCCAGGATTTCGCCGCGCGACAAGGCGCCTGCCACGTCTGTTGCGCCAACGGTGACCGGGTCCAGTCCAAGGCCGTGCACGACATCACGGGCCAGACCCATCACCGAAACCTTCTCACCCGCCAACTCGCTCATCGTGTGAACACGCCGGGTCGCAAGGAAGTGCGCGTTGGCGCCGGTATGACCGGCCACCATCGCCTTGACGCTAAAGTCGCCGGCAAGGTCATCCCAAAGCGTTTGGCCGCCGCCGACGAGGATCCAGGACAAGAGATGCTGGGGCGCGATGCCGCGATCACCGGGAAGGCCCGCGAAAAAAGCAAAAGCGCGATGGGCGTGAAGATGGTCGTGCTCGCTGCCGTGATAGAGGTCGGCCTCGCCCCGTTGCACTGCGCTTAGTCCATTCGCGACGCCATGCGCGAAGGTGAAACGGTAGCGGCCCTCGCTCATAACTTCGATGCGCTGAGCCAGGCGGCGCGCTTGGTCAGCAAAGCCAGTAACGCCGTCGGACCACGGCATGGCCAAGCGCAGCTCCTTCACGCCTTTCGCCACGGCAGGCGCGGGATTGGGTGTCGTCTTCTCTAAGGTCTCGGCCGTGGCGGCGGTTGCTGTCGTCGCAGCCGCGGCAGCGGCACTGGTTGTCTTCAAGAACGACCGACGGTCCATAGAGTATGTCCCCAATCAGGATGAATAAGATCATCAAACCCGATCAGTATACTATGGGCAACGGGTGTGAATGTGGCCGGCCGGCCGGCCGTGCGTGCGCTCAGCGCTCGCGCGCTAACAAATAATTGATCGAGTGGAAAAAATCGTCCCAGGCCACGTATCCGGGAATGCGGCCAACTTCCTCGTTGTCGCGCAGCACCAGAACCGTCGGTACCACGAAGATCGGCTCCGCAAGCACGAGCCGCCTCGCCGTCACGTCCTCCAGATCGAGGAACCGGAGGGGTATATCGCGCGCGCGAGGTGAGTCTTCGTAAGTGGAAAGCACGTTGCGACGGAAAAGAACGCAGTAAACGCAGTCGGTCGATTCAATGACGACGATTTCTAATTGGGGCGCGAGACGGGCTGCCGTTTCAATGTGCTGCAGGGCTATACCACTCGTTAGCGGTATTGCGGCCATTGCGGCGGCAACGACGAGTGAGGCGAGGCGCAATGAGAACGGGGCGCCAGATTTGGAACGCGGGCGCGACATGCCCGTATTCTATGGCGCGTCATTGCTCGCGGGTGCGCATGAATGAATAGGTGGTTAACTGCTGTTTCATATTGCGCCGTTACTGCGCGCTGCAATCAAGACTTCGCGCAGATGACGGCAATGGTTTTGGTCATGGCGATCCCGTAATCGGCACCACCACCAAGCTCTTGAAGGAAGGCCTTGCCCCGACGCTGCGTGTCTTCGACCTCTTTTGCCGGCGCTCCAGCGCATAGCGTGCTTTGAGTCACCCCGAAGTTGGCGGTTGCTTGGTGGCGTCCGCCGCAATAGTTTGGCCGCTTTGGATATTATAACAAGCGGGGCCGACACTCTATGGCGCAGTTGAAATCCATCGTGGCGGCGCTCCTTAGCGGGGCCGCAGCGCTCATGGCGCCGTCCACCGCGTCAGCCGATCTCGGCGTCGTCGTGACGATCAAGCCGATCCATTCGCTCGTTACGCGGCTCATGGCAGGGATCGGGACGCCAAAGCTTCTGGTTGATGGGCCAGCATCTCCGCACGCGTTCTCATTGAAACCGTCGCACGCGCGCGCCATCAATAATGCCGACGTTTTTATTCGCGTCTCTGAAACGGTGGAGCCGTTCACGCGCAAGATCGTCAAGGCTGTGCCGGAGACCGTGCGTGTCGTCACGCTGGAGGAGGCTCCGGGCGTCAAGCTGCTCGACGTGCGCAAGAGCGGCAGCTTCGAGCAACACACGGCGGCAGAGGATCACCACGGCGCGATCGATGGACACATATGGCTCGATCCCGACAACGCCAAGGCGATCGTGGCCTACCTTACAGAGCTGCTGGCTGAGCGCTCGCCTGCCGATGCGGCCAAACTCCGTCTCAACGCAACGCAACTCAATGACGATATCGATGCACTGGCCGTCGAGCTTCAGGAAAGCACCAGGTCGATCAAGGACAAACCCTTCATCGTCTTTCACGATGCCTACCAGTATTTCGGCAAGCGATTTGGGGTCGATGCCGTGGGATCGGTCACAGTGAGCCCGGAAGTGGCGCCAGGCGCCAAACGCCTCAACGAGCTGCGCGCTAAGATTCGCGCGCTTGATGTCGTGTGCGTGTTTGCCGAGCCCTTGTTCCAACCTCGGCTCATTGCTGCGGTGACGGAAGACACGAAGGCGCGCTCAGGCACGCTCGATCCAACCGGGATGATGCTCGCGGCTGGGAAGGATCTTTACTTTAAGCTGATGCGCGATCTGGCGGCGGGGTTGAAATCCTGCCTTGAGGCGCGCACGTAGGCTGAAGCCCGCGAGTGGCGAGATATGAAAACGGGGCACCGGTCGCTCCGATGCTCCCGTTGATATTCCGTGCAGACTTGTTTGTCTTTCTAGAGCGCCGCGCTCTTGGCCGGATCAGTCTCTTGCGTATCGCCAGTTGCGTTTGCTGCTGCGGCCCTCTTCTTGGCCTCGGCTGCGGCTTTTATTGCGCGGTCCGCCGCCTTCCTTGCATCCTCGGCAGCCTTCGTGGCTCTGGCGGCGGCTTTCATTGCATTCTCTGCAATCTTGCTGGCGCTCACCTTGGCCGCTGGCTGTGTATCTTCCTTGGTGTCTTTGCTCGTTTCCACCGCCGCCGCCGTCTTGGTCGCGGCTGGCTTCTTTTCCGTGGATGCAAGGGCAGCCGGGGCCGATTTTCTGGGCTGCCTCGGCAAATTGCGAATGATGCGCCGCTTGGGCCTCATGGGCCGTGCCCGCTTCTTGTAGGTCGGCTGGTAAGAAGGCGTGTCGTAGCCGGTCGAAGCCACCGTGCTCGTGTTGAAGCGCTGCCACGTCACCGTCACCCGCGTT
>JAUWCP010000195.1 GCA_030609245.1 Hyphomicrobium sp. | reverse complement strand
CAGGATCGCCCAATCCTCTTTTGCCTCGCCCGGCGCAAAGACCGCGCGCTTGGTGAACTGCACCCTACCCTCGGTGTTCACGTACGTTGCGCTTTTCTCTGTGTAGGCGGCGGCGGGAAGGATGACATCGGCCCGGTGCGCCCCTGCGTCGCCATGCGTGCCCTGATAGATGACGAAGGTCGAGCCTGAGCCCGTGTTCGCCACCTCGACCTCGTCGGCGCCCAGCAGATAGAGGACGTCGAGCTTGCCTTTTACCGCAGCAGCGACCTGGTCTTGCGCATTAAGTGCCCCCTTGCCGACGGGTACGAACCCGAGGTCCAGGCCCGCCACGCGCGACGCAGCCGTATGGAGCACGTTAAAACCGTTCCAGCTCGCGTCCTTGCCTTCCATCGCACCAAGCGCGATGCGTGCCGAAAGGCCGAGCAGCGCTGCTCCGTCGGCACGCGCATAAGCGCCGGCACCGATGATTACCATCGGCCGCTCCGCATCCTTTAGAACTTTGGCAAAGGCGTGAGGTCCCTCGGCCACCTCGCCGAGCGTTTTCGCACCCGCGCCCAGATAGTCATACGGGTAAGTCAAAGGCGCTTGCTCGCCGATAACGCCCACCTTGAGGCCACCGGTGCGCCAGCGCTTGAGGATACGCGCGTTGAGCACGGTCGCTTCGAGTCGCGGGTTCGTGCCGACAAGCAAAAGTGCGTCGGCTTGTTCGATGCCTGCAATCGTGGTGTTGAAAAGATAGCTTGCACGCCCAAGCGAAGGGGCGAGCTTGGCACCATCTTGACGGCAATCGATGTTCTTCACATCGAGCCTGGTCATCAATTCCTTTAGCGCGAACATCTCCTCCGCACCGGCAAGATCTCCAACAATCGCTCCGATGCGCTCAGGTTTGGCTTCTTTCAGCTTTGCCGCGGCGGCGGCCAAGGCTTCCGCCCAACTGGCCGGTCTCAACTTGCCATCTTCGCGGACGTAAGGGCGATCGAGCCGTTGTGTTCGCAGGCCGTCACTAACGTGTCGAGTCTTGTCCGAAATCCATTCTTCGTTCACGTCATCGTTGTTGCGCGGCAGAATGCGCATGACCTCGCGCCCGCGTGTGTCCACGCGAATGGCCGACCCGACCGCGTCCATCACATCAAAAGATTCTGTCTTCTCGAACTCCCAAGACCGCGCCATGTACGACCATGGCCGGTGGGTGAGCGCGCCGACGGGACAAAGATCGTTCACGTTGGCCGACATCTCGGTGAGGATCCCGTGCTCCAGATAGGTCGTGATTTCCATGTCCTCGCCGCGGCCGATGGCGCCCAGCTCCTCCACGCCCGCAATTTCTGTCATGAAGCGCACGCAGCGGGTGCAATGAATGCACCGGTTCATGAAGGTCTTGATGAGCGGTCCGATGTATTTTTCCTCGATCGCGCGCTTGTTTTCCGCAAAGCGCGAGCCGCCGAATCCAAACGCCATGGCCTGGTCTTGCAAGTCGCATTCACCGCCTTGATCGCAGATGGGGCAATCAAGCGGGTGATTGATAAGCAAGAATTCCATCACCCCTTCGCGGGCGTGCTTGACGAGCGGCGACTTGGTGGACACCTCGCGCGGCGAACCGTCCCTATTCGGCGGCAAGTCGCCCACTCCCATGGCGCACGACGCTATCGGTTTGGCGATACCAACAACCTCCACGAGGCACATTCGGCAATTGCCTGCGATCGAAAGGCGCTCGTGATAGCAAAAGCGCGGGATCTCGACGCCGGCCTGCTCGCATGCCTGCAATACCGTGGTGCCATCCGCCACCTCGATCAGCGTGCCGTCTATGATGATCTGCTTCGACATCTACCCCACACAATCAATAAGTTATCGCGTTGCGATCGCCAGAACGGTGAGCCCGCCGAGAAATGCCAAAAGCGACAACCAGCCCTTAGCACGCGACGAAATGGGCACATCCCAGAACTGCGCCTTGATCCAGAGTCCGACGCCGTAACCGACCACTAGGCCCAGCACCGCACCGAGCCAACCCCAGACGAGGTAGCCGACGATCGCCCCCACGATCGCCCCACCCGCTGAAAACAGCGAAAACGATGCAATCATCAGCGCCAGCAGGTCTACCACTTTCAGATCCTTTGCAGGCTTGTCTCACTCCGCCGCCTCTTTCAGCGCGGCTTGATATTGATCGATGCGTTCCTCGATGACGTCGCGGAAGTTGCGGATAAGACCTTGAACCGGCCGAGCCGCGGCATCGCCCAACGCACAGATCGTATGACTCTCGACTTGCTTCGTCACGTCAAACAACAAGTCGATCTCGCGCTTCTCCGCTTCGCCACGCTGCATGCGTTCCAGCACGCGATACATCCAACCCGTTCCCTCACGGCACGGCGTGCATTGGCCGCAGGACTCGTGCTTATAGAAGTAGGCGATGCGGGTAATGGCCTTGATCGGGTCGGTGGTCTTGTCCATCACGATGACGCAACCGGTGCCCAGACCCGATTTCAGCTTGGCCAGCGCATCGAAGTCGAGCGTCAGATCCTGGCACTGCTCGGCCCGGATCAACGGCATCGATGAACCACCGGGAATGATCGCAAGAAGATTGTCCCAGCCCCCACGGACACCGCCCGCATGCGTATCAAGGAGCTCTCTTAGGGTTATGCCCATCTCCTCCTCGACGACGCAGGGACGCTCCACGTGTCCCGAGATCTGGAACAGCTTGGTGCCGGCGCTGTCGAGTACCCCGAGCGAAGCAAACCAAGCACCGCCACGTCGCAGAATATCGGGAACACTGGCGATGCTCTCAACGTTATTGACCGTTGTCGGCGCGCCATAGACCCCGCAGGCCGCCGGGAACGGCGGCTTGAGGCGGGGCATGCCTTTTTTACCCTCGATGCTCTCCAGAAGAGCGGTTTCCTCACCGCAAATGTAAGCACCGGCCCCGTGGTGAACGATAATGTCGAGGTCCCAGCCGTTGACGTTGTTCTTACCGATCAGCTTTGCGGCATTGGCCTCATCGACCGCTGTCTGCAGATGCTCGCGCTCGCGCACGAACTCACCGCGGATATAGATGAAGGCCGTATGCGCTCGTATGCCGAAGGAGGCGAGCAGAATGCCCTCAATCAACAAATGCGGGTCGTGGCGGATGATCTCCCGGTCCTTGCAGGAGCCGGGCTCGCTCTCGTCCGCATTGACCACGAGATAGGATGGGCGGGGATCGTTTTTCGGCATAAACGACCACTTGAGGCCGGTGGGGAAACCTGCCCCGCCACGCCCCCTGAGCCCCGAGGTCTTCACCTCGTTGATGATCCAGTCGTGACCCTTTTCGATCAGCGCCTTGGTATCAGACCACGCGCCGCGCGCGCGGGCGCCTTCGAGGCGCCAATCCTGAAAGCCGTAAAGGTTGCGGAAAATGCGATCCTTGTCCTCAAGCATCCGCCGCGCCCTCGCTTTCCTCAGACCTTTGCCGCATTTTTCTTGACCATGTCTTTGAGCGTGGTGGGGCCACCTAACGGGCACGAGGCCTGCCGCCCAATCTGTGAGCCCGGTTTGGGAGGCGTGCCCTTTTCGAATCCATGGAGCACCTTATCGAACAGCTCCGGGTCCAAGTCCTCGTAGGTATCCTTGGCAATCATGACGACGGGCGCGTTGGCGCAGCACCCCAGGCACTCGACTTCCTCCCAAGAGAAGCGGCCGTCGCGTGAGAGCTCGTGCGGATTCTCTGCGATCCGCTCCTTGCAGATTTCGAGCACTGCCTCTGAGCCGCGCAACATGCAAGGCGTGGTGCCGCATACCTGGATATGTGCCGTCGAGCCCACGGGTTGAAGCTGGAACATCGTATAAAACGTGGCGACTTCCAGCACGCGGATGTAGGCCATGCCCAGCATATCGGCGACCGCGCGAATGGCCGGCTCCGTGCACCAGCCCTCCTGTTCCTGGGCGCGCCAGAGCAGCGAAATCACCGCGGAGGCTTGTTTGCCGGACGGATACTTGGCGATGGTCTCTTTCGCCCACGCCAGGTTCCCCGACGTGAACTCGAACCTGAGCGGCTGCTCAGGGTAAAGTCGGCGTACAGCCAAGGCTAGCACCTCTTCGAAGCACGGCGACACCTCAGCGTCACTCGCCACAATAGTCCGCGCTGCGCCACCCAGCTTCTTCCAGTTTGGTGCAGCGCACACTCATTTCCCTACGTCTAACCGGCTGTGAACGCAAGGTCTTGACGGGAGCGTTTCGTTGGCCCGTTGGGTCTTCGGCGCGTAATGGCCTTGCCCGCATCACCGCTTAGCCAGCCAATCAGTAAGATGACTGTCGCAATGCAGGCAACCACAACCGCAGTCCACACGCCGATGCTCATGAAACACGTCGAGCTTAGCAACGCGTGCTGGCTGAAAATCACAGTTGATCGCAAACGAGACCACGCGGTGGTGTTCTAAGAATACCGGCACGTCGATCGTAGGGCTATCGGTCGATCTCGCCGAAGACGATATCGATTGAGCCGAGCACTGCGGAAACATCGGCCAGCATGTGCTTGCGGGTCAGGTGATCCATGGCCTGCAAGTGCGGGTAACTCGGCGCGCGGATCTTGCAGCGGTAAGGCTTATTGGAGCCATCCGACACGAGGTAGACGCCGAACTCGCCCTTGGGTGCCTCGACCGCCGCGTACACCTCGCCCGCCGGCATGTGGTAGCCCTCGGTGTAGAACTTGAAGTGATGGATCAGCGCCTCCATCGAACGCTTCATCTC
>JAUWCP010000218.1 GCA_030609245.1 Hyphomicrobium sp. | reverse complement strand
GTCGGGTTCAAGATCCTGCGGCACTACCGTCGCCGGCGCCTGCGACGCTTGTAACGCCGGTGCGATTGAGCCTGACAGAAGGCGCTTCGTGTTCCGCTGAGGCAACCCCAACGCTCTAGCAGCTCCGCATCACGCGCGTTCGTAGGACCGCCGGCGCGCGCGTTGGCTCGAGCAGCCACCACCTCTGCCGCCCCTCCCAACCCTCTAGCGGATGCCGGACCCGCAGATGTCAGCATGATCAGTCCAAATGCTGCCACTGCCAATATCAAACGATGCATTTGCCTGCCTCCAAAACACTGCTCCATAAGTTGCACTCGTGAGGCACTAGGTCAACGGCGCAGAACAAGCGCCGGTCGGTCTTTGACGGACGTCGCCGAAGGCGTAAAGTTCGTGCATGCGACACCAAATCGAAATCGTCGGCTGGGGCCTCATTGCCTACGGCCTGAGTTTGGTCCTCCTGGTCGTGCTCACAGCTGTCTCGCGCTCAGGCGATGCGCCATGGCAAGCATTTGCTTGGCTCTACGGCTTTGCGTGGGTGATGGTCTTCGTTGGCTTTAGGCTCCTGAAGCGCGCTGGCGCTTGGCCGGTCTCTTCTTAGGCTGAACATGCCCCGCTACATAGCCGGGTTATAGGCAACCACGACGACTGAATGGTCCAGGAGTTGTGAAGCGATAAGAGGCTCGCCCATTTTCGCTGCAAGCGCTCGCATTGCTATTCATGTGAATGTCCGCTTTACCCCCGAAAGCGGACATTCTCCGAGGCCGCGTCCATGTCTGCTAAGTGTCACAAGCGGACACGAGAGAGTACCAGGGCGTCGATGGGCTGATCCCAGTCAAACGACACTGCCGGGTATAAATTCATCGTGCCAAGATATTCGATCAGTGGCGTTAACCACCAAAGGTCTATTGGAAGAAGGCAAACAAACCCTATTTAACGGTTAGGTTGCTTAGGGTGAGCCCATGTTCGCAAAGTTTCTAGTTCCTGCGTTAGCTCTGTTTGTCGCTGTGTCTCTCGTGGTGGCCCCAGTGCCCGCGTCGGCGCAGGACACTGCGCTCAAGAAGGATGTGACGTTCTCAAAGGAAGAGCTTGATCAGATCCTCGCGCCAATCGCGCTGTATCCCGATGATCTTCTGTCCAATGTGCTGATGGCGTCGACGTACCCTTTGGAGGTCGTACAGGCGGCGCGTTGGGTGAAGTTGCCGGACAACGCAAATCTGAAGGGAGAGAAGCTCACCAAGTCGCTGGAGCAAAAGCACTGGGCGCCCAGCGTCAAATCGCTCGTGCCGTTTCCCGAAGTCCTGGAGATGATGAGCGAACAGCTTGAGTGGACGCAGAAGCTCGGCGACGCCATTCTCGCGGACGAGGCCGCGGTTATGGATCAGATCCAGTTCCTCCGGGAAAAGGCTGACGAAGCAGGCCATCTCAAAAGCAATGAGCACCAGAGGGTCACACGGAAGGGTTCGGGCGGCAGTCGGTATATCCACGTTGAGCCGTCGGATCCCGAGATCGTCTATGTGCCGGTATACGAGCCGACCGTTGTCTATGGATCGTGGTGGTATCCTGCCTATCCGCCATACTATTGGCCACCGTGGGAGGGTGGCGCGTTCGTGTCAGGCTTCTACTGGGGGGTCGGTGCGGCCATCGTCCCACCTCTTTGGGGTTGGGGACACTGCAACTGGGGCGGCCGCTACATCAATATCAACGTCAACAAGTACAATAGGATCAACGTCAACCGGCGGAAGATCAGATCTAACAGGTGGCGTCACGACGGCTACCATCGCCGCGGGGTCAGATACAACAACGCTAGGGCGCGACGGCGGCATGCCAAACATGACATTCGTGCCGGTCGGAGAAAGCAGCTCGATTATCGCAGTCGCAGTGGCAAGCAAGTGCTAAAGCCGGGCAGGGACGGCCAGCGGGGGGCGCGTCCACGACCGAGTGAACCACTAAAGGCCGGGGGCGACCGGCGACGGGGAGTTGACCGTGCCAAGGCGGGAGATCGCAGGCGCATCGATCGACCGCGCGTATCCAGGCGCTCCAAGCCCGACAAACGACCGTCCGCCGGTTCTAAAAAGCGACGCTTAACCGGCATCGCAAAAAGGACTTCGGCGCGCTCCACGAAGCAGCGGCGCAATCGGGCGTTTTCGAATCCGCGAAAGCGGTCATCAATCCGAAGGCGCGCGAGCCGAGGGCGATCGGGGCTGAGAGCACGCCGCGGTGGGCGGAGAGCAAGTGTTCGTCGGGGTGGACGAATAGCAGGTGTTCGGCGCGGCGGCCGGAGAGCTGGTGCTCGGCGCGGCGGTGGGCGGCGTGGCGGCGGCGGCCGTCGTGGCGGAGGCCGCAGGCGCTGATGGCGTCTCTACTAGCGATTGGCACTTGAAAGTGGCCTTCATTGAAGCCGCTATTTTTTCGGACTAACTGAGACCCTGTTGTTCGCACATAAGTGCCCACGAATTAGTTCGCTCAGGCTGGCCTTTTGACCATGACCGCTCACATAGCGATTCATGCACATGTCCGCTTTGGGTCAAAAGCAGACATTGAATCATGCGTCTCTGATGTCCGCTTTACCCCCAAGAGCGGACATCAGTTCAGCAATGAATCGTCCACATCGTCCGTAGCGTCTGCAATTGCCAAGAGTGCCAAGGCCGTGCTGTCAGGCCCATTAGATTTGCCCTTTGACGCGACGCCGCGCGGCACATCAACTCGGATACGTCAGCTTATGAAATCAGGCGAGTCGCTTATTCGCTGACTACCCCTATCGTTCGCTTGCTGCGCGTGGATCGTCGCTTTGCAGTGTTCGCTCGACTTCTTCAAGCAAATCCGCGTAGTGCCTTGGATTCCCGTCGCGCAGCATGACGTCATCGCGTACCGTGACGAGCAGATGCTTGAGATCAGCGATTTGCTGTGCCTGGCACTTGATAATGTCTGCGTGGTCACGCACGCGAGTATCGCCTCCGCCAAACCTGGTCATCGAATTTCAACTCTCCCGCATTTCGTCGTTTTCAAACAGAAGAAGTATAGAAGAATGAAAGGCCGTACGCACCATTCCAGTTGCGGCAAGGCCATCTCGCAGCGCAGCATTGATCGATTTGCACGACATCAAGATAGCCTCGGGTTCTGCTTAGCAGTTGCGGTCTCGATGTATTTCTCAAGCCGTTCGAGCACATCGTCGGCGTCTTGCTCCACGCTGCTCATCCGAACATCCGGATCCACGGTTGCATGGATAACGACCAATCTCGGCTTCTCGTATGGCAGGGCAGCCTTGGCAGCAGTCATCTTGATTTCTGGCGTGTCCGGCGCCTGGGCACAGCACGCGGCCGCACCCCTCAACACTGCCGGCAGTTTGGAATACAGGATCGAAATCAGCCGACATGAGCGCCTATTAAAAACCCGCAAGTCTCAAAGCGCTAGACTGGCGCCATTCACTAGCGACGGCTGCAGTGGTGGTCTGTCGGCGGGCTGGTCATTCGTCTCATCCGCGTTTCCGGCAGTTGCGAGGTATCACGGAGGTAAACCGCCATGGGAGCGTTGTTGCTTAGTACATGATCGGCTCTACCATGCAGGCGGCCCGTCTGATGTGAATGCCAATATCAGCTTCGAGGCGCGCCGCGTTGCAGACGAGCAGCTGCGCCAGTGTGTCATCCAGGTCGGAGAGGAGCGGATACAGGATTTGACGGCCGGATACGGCCTCAACCGTGACCAGGTTACTCTGCTTTATCGGAGCATCGCGGAGGTCATGTACCGAGCCGTGCGACTTGGGGGGGCTCCTTGCACGGCACTGCCGTGGCGCTGGGGGTTTGGTTGGCCGTCCTGCGAATAGGGGGAACAACCAAGCCAGCCATCCCGCCGACATAGCAGATGTCCGCTTTACCCCCGAAAGCGGACATTTTCGGAGACGACGCCGATGTCCGCTAAGTGCCAAAAGCGGACATGCGGTCCGGAGGGCGGCGGCTAATTCACCGCCCTATGCCGCTGGCATCCACTTACCCGAAACATAACCGAACGCAACAGCATCGTGGTGTCTGTTGGCTGCTTTCTCAAGCTTGTCCCTGGCCTCGATCGTGAGGGGAGCATGCGAAGTTCCCGTCAAT
>JAUWCP010000159.1 GCA_030609245.1 Hyphomicrobium sp. | reverse complement strand
CAAGGCCTGGTGTAATGCCCTGCTCAGCTTTGAGGCGCGCAACCACCTTGGCGACGTCGGCGCGGACCTTGGCGGCAATTGCCTTGCCGTCAATGGTGAGAGCTTGAGTCATGGGCGGATTTCTCCCCTCGTTTTTGCGTTCATTCGAACTTTTTGAGCTTGGCTGATAGCCGCTGCTCAAGGCAACCCGTTTCCCCACTGACGGTAAGCGACTTGACGCGCGACTTGGGCCCATGCGTCACACGAACAGTACTCTTTGGTACCTCGAGCCAGTTTGCGACGAGCTTTTCGATCGCCGCGTTGGCTTCTCCCCCGGCAGGGATAGCACGCACGCGCGCTGCGAAAGCAGGGCCCTCCGCCGTGGGGGTGATACCGCCGATGGCTTCTAGCGAGGATTTCGGTGTCACGCGTACGCGCACGATGACGCACCCATCGCCGGTACGCCACGGCTGTTCGTCGCCACCCATCAAATGAAGAGCTTGGCGATGTTAGGAATAATCACGTTCTGCACGAAGACGCAGCCGAGCAGAAGAACGACGGGCGAGATGTCGATCGCGCCGAGATCAGGCATGATGTTCCGGATAGGCCGTAGCAGCGGCTCGGTGACGGCACTCAATCCCTGCCAGATGGCGCGCGCGGTCGGGTTGTAGGGATTGACGACGCCGAATGCCATCAGCCAGCTCATGATCACGCTGGCAATGATGACGTAGATGTAAAGGGTGATTATGTAGCTGACGAAGCCGAGAAATTCGATCATTGAGACGTGCTCTTGATGGGGATCTTCAGGCTGACGTGTAACCTTGCAAGGCCCAGGGGGCAAGGCCACTGTTGCCCGAAAGCGGATTTCCGTACCCGTTCCTTGACAAGATTCCAGGTGCCCCCCTAAATGCCGCCCACTCGATCCGGGGCCGTAGCTCAGATGGGAGAGCGCTGCAATCGCACTGCAGAGGTCAGGGGTTCGATTCCCCTCGGCTCCACCATTTTTATTTGCGCGACGCCACCCGCCAACCCATCGCGCGGGTTGCGGTTCGAGGTTTCACCTCTCACCTCCACCATTTTATCTCCCTATCTCATCGTACAACCGCGCGCCTAAAGATGGCGGCGTTACCCCCTTTGGACGTTCGCCACGGTGATTGCGCGCGTCGCAGGCTTGTTAAAATGCTCTTGGTCTGATTACCTCTAAGGGTAGGTCGAGCGCGCGATTGTAGGAGCCGTTCCCACGCCTGCTCGGCTAGAGCCTGATCGTTTCACTTGGACGCACTTGTGCCGTTCCAAGTGAAGCGTGAATCAGTCTCTACACTTTTGATTTAGAGTAAGATTCACGTTCTTGGCGGACACCTCCCGGGCTTGGCGAGCGATTCCATCAAGAACGATCTTGCTCTAAGAGGAAGCGCCAAGACCGCCGCCTCACCCGCTCCGGCGCGATAGAACATATATTCTTGTTACGTTAGAACCGCTGGCGTTTTGAGGCGTTTCCTCTCGATACATCGAGCACGGAGGAAACCAGCCATAGCCAAGGTACTATGTGTCCTCTACGACGATCCCGTCGACGGATACCCTAAATCATACGCACGCGACGACATTCCCAAACTTGAGCGCTATCCCGACGGCCAGACACTGCCCACGCCGTCAGCCATCGACTTCAAGCCGGGCGAGTTACTCGGCAGCGTGTCCGGCGAGTTGGGCTTGCGCAAGTTTCTCGAAGACCAAGGGCATACACTTGTCGTCGCCTCCGACAAGGACGGCCCCGATTCGGAGTTCGAGCGCGAGCTCCCCGACGCAGATGTGGTGATTTCCCAGCCCTTCTGGCCGGCCTATCTCACGGAAGATCGCATCAAGAAGGCAAAGAAGCTCAAGCTCGCGATTACAGCGGGCATTGGCTCCGACCACGTCGATCTGCAAGCCGCTATGGAGCGCAGCATCACCGTAGCGGAAGTCACGTTCTGCAACTCCATCAGCGTGTCTGAGCACGTCGTCATGATGATCTTAGCGCTCGTACGCAACTACATCCCATCTTATCAGTGGGTCGTAAAAGGCGGGTGGAACATCGCCGACTGCGTTGAGCGTTCATATGACCTTGAAGGCATGAACGTCGGGACCGTCGCGTCGGGCCGCATTGGTCTTGCCGTGCTGCGGCGCTTAAAGCCCTTCGACGTGAAACTGCATTACATGGACCGGCATCGCCTGCCCGAAACGGTCGAAAAAGAACTCGGCCTCACCTATCACTCGAACGTGGAATCGATGATCAAGGTGTGCGACGTCGTTACCATCAACTGCCCACTGCACCCCGAGACCGAGCACATGTTCAACGACGAGCTGATCTCAAAGATGAAGCGGGGCGCCTATATCATCAATACGGCGCGTGGCAAGATTTGCGATCGCGATGCCATAGTGCGGGCGCTCGAGAGCGGGCAGCTCGCAGGCTACGCAGGTGACGTCTGGTTCCCGCAGCCGGCCCCGCAGGATCATCCCTGGCGCACCATGCCGCACCACGGCATGACACCGCACATCTCCGGCACATCGCTGTCGGCGCAGGCACGCTACGCGGCGGGAACGCGGGAGATCCTCGAAGCGTTCTTGGGCGGTAAGCCGATCCGCGACGAATACCTGATCGTCGACAAGGGAAAACTCGCCGGCACTGGCGCGTATTCCTACAGCGCGGGCGACGCGACCAAGGGTTCAGAGGAGGCTGCGCGATACGAGCGAGCCTAGGCGCGGCGATCACGACCGCAGCACGGCGCACTCAGGCTCAAATAGCTACTCGGGAAGATCGTCCCGGGTAGCGGCTCTCAACCGCTGCCGCCTAGCGCTGTGCCGTACGGCCAATGCGCCGGCAGGGTACGTGATGAGTTCCCGATTCCAAGGGCTCCAGCAACGTTCCAATCAGATTGAGCGGAAACATAATCACTTCGGCTGCTACTTTCGCGACTGTCGCACCTTCCATATGCAAATGGGGCTTCGACAGCGAACCCTTGATGCTAAACGGTTTCACGATATCGATGAGTTGTGGATGCAGTGGCCGGGGCCTGAATCTCATGTCGATGGCGTTCTTGCCAAAATCGGCAAACCCATAACCTCGAACCTGAACATCACGTGTTTCCAAGACAAAGGAGCGAGTGGTTCCGCGGCCGTTGACGAACGAGAACGGCGCAATCGCGCATACCAAATCCGCCTCACCATTCTTGCTGTGCCGGGCAAAAAGCCACGTGGGAAAATTGAGGCCCGCCAAATCGAGAAGGCTGGTCCCTATCTTTCCGTGGCGTAGCGACGCCGCAAGGTGACCACTCAAGGATTTCGAGATTGAGTCTACGGTGTCGCCCTTTCCTGTCAGAGCGAAGTTCAGTCCTAGTGCACCGCTGATCGGGAACGCGAGCTGCAAGCGCTTGAGCACCGTACCGATGCTTAGGTCGTCGATGTCGCCGACGAGAGAGAAGCTGTTCACGTCGCCGTTCGTGTTGATCTTACCGCTCGTCGATGCTCTGCCGCCCAGATAGTGCATCGATACGTTATCAAGTCCTATGATGCCATCCTTGTATCTAACCCGGCCTGTAATATTGCTCGCGTCCTTCCCGCCGCCATGAATTTTTTCGACATCGATCTGCATGTCGACTTCGATCGTGTCCTTGATCTTCGACAGATCCAACACATCCCGATCACCTTCGTCCTCGTCGTCAGTATTCTCGATGTAGACTGAGCGGACGGACATGATTTTCATCACGTCCTCTAGGTGCAGGAGCGGCGTAGATACGCTCCCCGATAATAGGGGGACGCCGTCTGCATTTGAGCCGACCAGCGTGCCCGTCAGCGTCGTCATGCCAACGACGCTCACACCTTCCGCCTTTATGTGCTCATCGCGGCCCGCAACAGTGCCCTCGAAACACACAACACCGAGCTCAAACACATCAACTCCCAGCCCAGCCGAGAAATTTTTGAAGCTAGGGATATCCAGAGAGGTCTTGAACTTCAATTCATCCTTCTTGCGTAGATCATCGAGCACAAACTCGATGCTCATTGACAGCAGGTCTGTGTCTGTCACCTGCGCTTTCAACGTTTCGATACCGATCGAGCCATCCGCATCGGAAATTGCGACATTGCCCTGCAATCGGCCTAACAAGGCCGCCTTATCCTCCGCTTCAAACCCAAGCGCATCGGAAGTCTGAAAGTCGATCTCCCCTTTCAGATCGACGCCTTGGAACTGAAGGACGTCCTTCACAGTGCCGCGGATGCGCACCGTCGGTCTTTCAGTAGGTCCGGCAAGTATGAGGACGTCATAAAGCCCGATGCGCCCTTGCGGGTCTTTCCAGACGCGCTCAGCACTTATTGGACCAATCTCATGCAGTTGGGCCTTCAAGGAACTGGTGACAATGCGCAAATCGCGCACCAAAAGCCCATCCATCGAACCGGCGATGCGGCCCGAGAAGCCCGTGATGTTGAGATCGTAGATGGGCTTTTGCGCACCCGGCGTTGGTGACGGCGGAACCAGCGAGCTCTCCATATGCAAATCGATGCCAGTACGCTTAACCGCGTCACTGATGCTGCCAGTCAACTGGAACGTATCGCCGGCATCGAACTTAAGGCTGAGGTCGAGTGCCGAGATCCCAGCGGCGCCGATTGGACCTGACAGGGCGAATGTTAGATCACCTTTGCCGTCAAAGTCGTGCCGCACATTGTAAACGTCGAGAAGATCACTGAGCGAGCCCGAACGCGCCTTTACAGCGGCGTCGATCGTGTCTTCCGAATCAACCGTCTGATAGTCCCCGGCAAACTCGACCGTAAGACCCGACTGCTTCGCCGAAAAAGAAAAGGAGTGCTGATCCGCGCCATCGCCCGACGGCTTGATCTTACCCATCAGCTCAAGCGGGTGACCGTGAATGCGGCCAACGCCCGCAACGAGCACCGCGCCGGCCTGGCGATGAACGCCAAGGCGATCGAATACATAGTCGGCAGTCCAGCCCGTCTCTTGATCCTTGTAGTTCAGCTCGAAGTTCTGCAATGAGAGATTTGCGCTGAATGGCATCCGCACAAAATCATGGATGAGCGCGCCAGGGTCGCCAATCCTTCGATCACTACGACCCTCGGGCAGCTCGATGTCTGTCCTCAGACCGTCGACGAAAAGAGACGTCAGAACGACGTCGCCGCCAATGAGCGATAAGAGAGAGGCCTTGAAGTCCACTTTCTTCGCCGAGACAGATTTTAGGTTGGGTTCCGTTCCGGTGCGAACGCTCGAAATGTCGGAGATGACAACATTCGGCGTCAGGCCGAAACCGACTTCAACGCTACCGCTGACTTTCGTCTCAAGGTCAAGCGCTTCGCCAAGAAGAGCTTCGGCCTGGGCGCGACGCCACGCCTCAAATGGCCCGGTGTAGAGCGCGGCCGCCGCAAATACCGCAATTGCAATCACGCTTACAGCTATTGCGCCGCAAGTGATCAAGAGCACGCGAAGCCAGACCCGTGTCATCGCCCTTCCCTTCGCCTTGCCGGACGCGTATGCCGAACGGGCTTCCCCGTCAACGACGATCAAGCAATTGGCGGCCGCATCGAGTCAACCCTTGCGCCTATCGCGGCGTCCAAGGCCACAGACCGGGGAGGGCAATGCATGGCATGAAGCCTACCAGATGGACTTCTTAAGGTTGTACGTTGACGAGGGGAGTTTCCAATGGCTGACGTCACCACGCTCCAACAACTCGACGATCGCTTTATCGAGATCTACGAAGCGGCTCGAGCGCGAGTCGTGGAGTCGCAAAAGCGCAAAGCGCTTATCGTAATCCACCGCGATCTG
>JAUWCP010000168.1 GCA_030609245.1 Hyphomicrobium sp. | reverse complement strand
GGCAAATTGCGAATGATGCGCCGCTTGGGCCTCATGGGCCGTGCCCGCTTCTTGTAGGTCGGCTGGTAAGAAGGCGTGTCGTAGCCGGTCGAAGCCACCGTGCTCGTGTTGAAGCGCTGCCACGTCACCGTCACCCGCGTTCCGACCTTCACGCGCGGATAGAGATCGAGAACGTCCGCGTTATACATGCGGATGCAGCCCTTGGAGACGGCTTTGCCAATCGTCCAAGGGGCATCGGTCCCGTGAATGCGATAGGTGCTCGATCCGAGGTAGAGGGCGCGCACACCGAGCGGGTTCATGGGATGGCCGCCGGGGACCCAACGCGGCAGGCGCGGATTTTCGCGCAGCATTTCTCCCGTCGGCCGCCAGGATGGGTTCACACGCTTGTTGGTGACGGTCGTGGTTCCTTGCCAGCGGCTCTGCTGCCGCGGCACGGCAATGGGATAACTCGTGGCCTGGCCCTTCCGCTGGATGTGATACAGGCGCCGATCGCCGAAGCTGACGATGATCTGACCGGGTGTGTATCTCTTACTGAAGCTGACGGTCTGGCGGCCACCGCCCCATTCCGTGCTGCCGCCCCACAATAAATCGATCAGACCTTGCGCACTGGCCGCGGTTGGAGCTGCCAGCAAGAGAAGTGCAGCTACACGCGCCAGGACATTGGAACTCAATAATTTAATGGGGGGCATGCGTTACGGCTCCGGTTTATTGGTGCACGGTCAAGCCTGCGGCAAGAAAGTGAAAGGAGCGTATATATCAGTCCCGTTTTGAGCGGCAGAGCAGGAGAGTCACACCTGTTGCAGGATCGTACGTGATCGGCCGATTTCGGAGTTTTTTGCGCGGCTTGGTCGCCTCGTTGCTGGGGCAACAGTGTTATGCCGCGCGGTTTTTGGGTGCCAGCCCCCGGAACATCCAAACAATTTTGTTCTTCTTTTGTACTTGACCTTCAGACCAAAGCAATTTAGAACAAAAAAAGAACATAGGTGGCGGCAAACGCCGTTATCTCCCCAGATGTTGCGAGAGCGTTCCCGTGGACCAGGCGGCCTCATCCCCCATCCCTCTGTCCGCCCGTCTACGGCGGATCTCGCCTTTAGGACCGAACCCAAGTTTGAGTTTGTCTCGTGCCGGGCTTCGGTCTTGCCCAAACCGGAACGGCGAGCCCCCATTCGCCGTTCCGGAGGCAGGGGCTCGGCGGGCCGCCCTTCTGGACAGCTTGCGCGCACGCATTCATGCCATCGAGCGTCATCCTCCCTCTCTCGCTCCCGTTGAGGGCCTAACAGACGCACTGTGCTCGCACGCGCGATCGTCTTCCCAGGTGTGGACGCTGGGCGTGCCCGAGATCGACCGCCACCTGAGAGGCGGTCTCGATGAGGGAGCCTTGCACGAGGTGAAGCCTGAGCGCCGCCAAGCCGGTGCCGTTGTGGGCGATTGGGCGACAGCACTTGGCTTTGTTCTGCGGCTTACCGTGCGGCGCTTGCACGGGCTTGGCACCTCTGCGTCCGGCACACCGGCGCAAGTTCTCTGGTGCTGGCCATCGGCTCTCGCTCACGAGCTTGGCAGGCCCTACGGGCCGGGCCTTTCCTGTCTGGGCCTTGAGCCCTCCTCGTGTCTCTTCGTGGAGACAGCGCGCGCTAGCGATGCGCTTTGGGCCATGGAGGAGGGATTAAAGTCGGCAAGCGTGGCGCTTGTTCTGGGCGTGCTCAAAGACGTGGAGCTGACGCCTGCGCGGCGCTTAAGTCTCGCGGCCGCGGAACACCGCATCCCATGCCTACTTCTCACTGATCCGCGAACGCCCCCAACAGGTGCCACCGCAACCCGCTGGCGCATTGGCGGGCAAACAAGCGCACTGCATCCCTTCGAGGTCGCAGCACCCGGCCCCTCCCGTCACACTGTCTCGCTTAAGCGTTGCCGCCACGGTGCGCCCGCACCGCAATCTTCATCGCTAATCCTGGAATGGTCCAATGAGACGCATCGTTTCCGTATGGTTTCCGCTTTGGCCGATCGAGCAGCTACGCCGTACCGCGCCCGCCGCCGTGCCTGATGACACAGCCCTTGCGCTCGTCGAATCCGGCAGCCATGGCATTCGCATCACCGCCGTCAACGCTAAGGCGGCAGCCGACGGTGTGCGCGTTGGGCAAGCGCTTGCCGATGCACGCGCCGCATTGCCCGCTCTTGCCTCGCGACCCGCCGAGCCCCACTGTGACCGCGTCGCACTGTTGAAGCTTGCACGCTGGTGCGGCCGCTATGGCCCCAACCGCAATGTCGATGGCCCCGACGGCATATGGATCGACATCACAGGCGTTGCGCATCTCTATGGCGGAGAAGAGCGCTTACTCGAAGATCTCTCGTCTCGGCTGTCGGCCTTCGGGCTGACAGCGCGAGTCGGGCTCGCCGATACGCTTGGCGCCGCGCACGCGCAGGCTCGCTTCGCAGCCTCGCCCGCTCTGGCGCTGCCAGGCGAAACCGAAGCGAGCCTTGCGCCCCTTCCCGTCGAGGCCTTGCGCCTTACGCCGGAGACCGTGTTGCTCTTGAAGCGGCTTGGCTTGCGCCGCATCGGTCAGCTCTATCGCCTCCCGCGCGCAGCACTTCAGCGGCGGTTCCGTTCCTCTGAGACCGCAGAGGCAGTTCTTGCCCGTCTCGACCAGGCTCTCGGGGCCAAATCCGAGCCCTGCCGTCCGCTGGCAGAACCGCCGGCACTTTTCGTGCAGCGTTCGTGGCCCGATCCGCTCATCTCTGCGGAGGCTTTGGAAGCTGAGACGGCCCAACTTGCATCAGAGCTGTGCGCGGTGCTCGATGCCCGCGGGCTGGGTGCGCGCCGCATTTGTCTTTCGCTCTACCGCGCCGATGGAACGGTTGCGGATGTGTCCACCGGCATGAGCTTTCCTTGCCGTGAGGCCGAGCATCTAATGACGCTTCTTAAAGAGAAGCTCGGGGCCCTTAATGCGGGCTTCGGAATTGACGTTCTGGTGCTTTCAGCTGAGCGTGTGGAACGCAAAGGCGCGCATCAAGCAGCGCTGGGGCCCCGGCTTGATGGTGCTGCACGCGCCGATCCTGCTCTGCTCGTCGATCGTCTCACGAACCGGTTGGGGCGCGCCCGTGTCAGCCGTCTCAAGGCGCGCGCCAGCCACATCCCTGAGCGGGCCGAAGTGCGTACCCCGGCGCTTTCGGAGCGCCCGCGCAAGAAAGAAGCCGTATGGCCGTCCCGGCCCACGCCGCCGCGTCCGCCATTCTTGCTCACTAGTCCTGAACCCATACGCGTGATTGCTGACATCCCCGAGGGCCCGCCAGCGCGCTTTACTTGGCGCCGGGTTGAGCACCGCGTCGTGCGCGCGCAAGGCCCTGAGCGCCTTGCGCCAGAGTGGTGGCGCGAGATTGAGGCTGAGAAAAGCCGCACGCGCGACTACTACCGCATCGAGGACGAAGGCGGTGCGGGCTACTGGGTGTTTCGCGAGGGGTTCTACGATTGCGATGAAGCGCCGCCGCGATGGTTCGTGCATGGGCTTTTCGGGTGATGGTGGTGCCGTGGCCTACGCTGAGCTGCAGGTCACGACCAACTTCTCGTTTCTACGCGGGGCCTCACACGGTGAGGAGCTCGTCGCGCAGGCGAAAGCGCTAGGCCTTGCCGCGCTGGCCGTCACCGATCGCAATACGCTTGCCGGTGTCGTGCGCGCACATACGGCGGCCAAGGAGGTCGGTCTCAAGCTCATAGTCGGCGCGCGCCTTGATCTTGAAGACGCGCCAAGCCTTCTCTGCTTGCCGCGCGACCGCAAAGCCTATGGCCGTCTGTGCCGGCTGCTTTCGGTTGGTCAGCGGCGCGCGCAGAAGGGGGAATGCACGCTCTTTCTCGACGACGTTGCGCAACATGCAGAGAGGCAGATCTTCATCGCGCTTGCGCCCGGAGATTGGGACTGGGGCACGCTAAACGCCACATCTGCCGAACACGATACCTCCAGCAGCGCCGAGATCATTCCTTTCGCATCCCCGCAACGACTTCACAGCGAGACATCGCAGCAGCGCGAGCCCGGTGGGGACAAACCCGAGAAGAAAAGAAGCTTTGAGGCAGATCTGCACCGGGTGAAGGCCGCCCTTCAAGACACGCCCGTTTATCTCGCGGCGAGCCACACCTACCGTGGCGATGATCGCGCGCGTATCGCAGCGCTCGCCGTCCTCGCTGAGCGGTGCGCCACGCCGCTCGTTGCCACTGGAGATGTGCTCTATCACGCGGCGCACCGTCGCCCTCTCCAGGATGTGCTCTGTTGCGTGCGCGAAGGCGCCACCATCGCCGAGGCGGGCCTCAACCTTGAAGCCAATGCTGAACGGCACTTGAAACGTGCAGGCGAGATGGCGCGCCTTTTCAAGGGCTACGAGCGGGCAATCGCGCGCACGCTTGAGATTGCAGAGGCCTGCCGCTTCTCGCTCGAGGAGCTTGTCTACGAATACCCCGACGAACCCATCCCGCCCGGCAAAAGTCCGCAGTCGCATCTTGAGGACCTGACATGGGAAGGGGCGCGCTGGCGTTTCCCTAAAGGCATCCCCGACAAGGTGAACACAACGCTCGCCCGCGAGTTGGAGCTGATCGATCAGCTCAACTACGCACCCTACTTCCTCACCGTGCACGACATCGTCAACTTTGCACGCTCGCGCAACATCCTGTGCCAAGGGCGCGGCTCGGCGGCCAACTCCGCTGTCTGCTACTGCCTTGGCATCACGGCTGTGAACCCGACCGAGGTTGATCTGCTGTTTGAGCGCTTCATTTCGCCGGAGCGCAAGGAACCGCCCGACATCGACGTCGATTTTGAGCACGAGCGGCGCGAAGAGGTAATCCAATACATCTACGCGCGCTATGGCCGCGACCGCGCCGGCCTCACCGCCACCGTGATCAGTTATCGCGCGCGTTCCGCCGTGCGCGACGTCGGCAAGGTGATGGGATTATCGGAGGATACCGTCTCAGCTCTTGCCGGCATGGTGTGGGGCACGCGCCCTCTTTCAGGCAAGACTGGCGGCGTGCTGCCCGAAAAGCACGTGCGCGAGGCCGGGCTCGACCCGGGCGATCCCCTTCTTGCAACTGTCCTGGAGCTGACCCAAGAGTTGATGGGCTTCCCGCGCCACCTTTCCCAGCACGTCGGCGGCTTCGTGCTGACACGCGGGCCGCTTGTGGAGGTCGTGCCGGTGGGTAATGCGGCCATGGAGGCGCGCACCTTCATCGAGTGGGACAAGGACGACATCGCTGCGTTGGGCCTATTGAAGGTCGATGTCCTCGGGCTTGGCATGCTCTCGTGCATCCACCGTGCCTTCGATCTCATCGATACGCACTACGGCCGGTCTTTGACGCTCGCCAACATCCCGCGCAAGGATGCCGCCGTCTACGAC
>JAUWCP010000053.1 GCA_030609245.1 Hyphomicrobium sp. | reverse complement strand
GACATCATGATCGTTGTCGGCGGCGTCATCCCGCCATCCGACTATCCCGCACTCTTTGAGGCCGGCGCCAAGGCGGTGTTCGGGCCGGGCACCAACATTCCCGTGGCCGCAGCCGACTTGATCACCAAGCTCAGCGAGAAGTTGGAGCATACGGACATGCAAGCGGCAGAGTAACAACGCGCCGCCGCTGACAGTGCCATTGGCGATCGTGCTGAAGGCAACCGGTTTGGTTCGCCCCGATCACACCCGGCTTGCGACGTGTCGTGGATCCCGACCGCCGTTCTTGCGCAGCATGACTTCGTCATGACGCGAAGCATGGCTCCGCCCCACCATGCGCAGCATGACTTCGTCATGACGGCGGATTGAACGCGCCCTCAAAAATTCCGGCCGCTGATCTTATGTTGCAATCGCGCCTCGGCTCGCAAGATCGCGCCGAGATCCTCCCAAATAACTGCGGACGACCACCAAACCCACTCTGTTTGGGAGGGGTGCCGTTGAGTACAAATCCACTATAGAGCACAGCGTATCCAGGATAGTTCGAGTCGGAATGAACTCGGTGCGTTGATGGCTTCATTCGAACGCGTTTCGAATGCGGCCCGAAGGCATTGCGAAGGAATGCTTCATCAAAAGGGCTGGTGCTCGAGTCCCAGAGCCGTCCTTTACATCCCGGACACTGCGCCTGCAGCGGCCGGGAACCCAGGGCCGACACGGATGAAACGTCACAATGCGCTTTAAGACCGCCCTGCCCCCCCGGCCACATACGGGGCGCGCTCCAGAACCCCGCTCGTTCGCGACAGAGCAAGCGCATCGTCGCTCCGGGCCGGATGACGATTTTTGCGATGCCCAATTGAACGCGCACCTCACATCATTGCACAGCCCTACTTCGTATGGACGAGGCGACGACGGTGGCGGTGCGCGTGGCGCAGCGATCCGGGACGTGAAAGCCTTCATGGCACGCAAGCAGGTCTATTTCGTTTACATCCTCGCGAACAAAGCCAACGGGACTCTCTATATCGGAATAACCGACAATCTGATCCGCTGTATCCAGGAGCACCATGAAGGTCTGGTTCCTGGCTTCTCCAAGCGATTTACGGTGAAGCTGCTTGTCTATTTCGAGATGCACGATGACATCAACGGAGCCATACTGCGCGAAAAGCGTATGAAACGTTGGCGCCGTCAGTGGAAGCTCGAGTTGATCGAGAAATACAATCCGCAATGGCGCGATCTATGGTTGGAACTAATCGCCCAAGATGAGCGTGCGTAATCATCGCGATCGCGGCGTGCACTCCAGCCTTGCCATCGCGTTAGAGCGTGCGATCATGTTGTAGAGGCTGCGTTGCAGCTTCGTCGCACAGAGCCCCCCTGTCATGCGGGGAACAGCGCGCGGCATCGTCCTCTGACATACCCTGCTCAACACTAGGGCAAGATCGTTCTTGATGGAATCGCTTAAGCCTTCGCCCAGGAGGTCTCCAACAGATAAGTGAATCTTACTCTAAATCAAAAGGGTAGAGACTGATTCACGTTTCACTTGGACGCACCAAGCGTTTCCAAGTGAAAAGATCAGGCTCTAACGAAATGCGCGCCTTGCCCGCCTTGAGGACGGGAAGGGTGACATTGGGGCCAACGAACCGAGACGGGACAACCATGATCCGTTCATTTTTCTTCATACTCGGCGTGCTGTTTGCCGCCCTCATCGTGTTCTGCGGAAGCTTCCTCGGCAATCTCGCGCTGGAGATCGATCGCGAGGGAACGGCCAACGAAGCGCTTGCGGTCAAGATCACGCGCGAGCTGTCTCAAACCTGGTCGATTGGCGACATCAAGTCCTACTATGCCAAGTCGATCGCCGCCAACCTCAGCCAGCCTGAAGCTCAACAATCGTTGGATGCTCTGAAGGAACTGGGGGCGCTGCGCTACGTCGACGACGTCACGCACCGGTCGCGTTGGACAAAAGAAGCGTTTGGGCAAATGACGTCGCCATCCCGAGCTGCCGCGATCTTCTCAGAGATGCTGAGCAAGACGTTCACAGTGACCTTCGTTGCCAAATTCGCCACGGGGCGCGCGCGCGTCACTGCCGAGCTGAGAAGCGAAGGCGGCGTTATGCGACTGTGGCACCTGAAAATTGATAGCCTCGACCGGCCCCGGCGCGCGCCTATAAGAAAAGCCCGCTCTAAGATCTCTCGCGCTTGATTGCGTAAAGCATCCTGCATATGACGGCTGGCCGGCACGCGGCGCGTCCAGACGAGTTACGATAGGGTGACGTGTCACGTGCGCCATGAGCACCGATGGTATAGGAGAGCTGGCGAAACGCGCTTGCAGGCACAAAGATCAAGCGGCAGGGGAAAGGCGGGCGACATCACTGCCCGCGCAGAGGATAGTGCCACGTCACTCGGCCGAATGTTCCATTACTATTTGCAGGTTGCGCGCGAGCGCGGTGATGACTCGCGCACGCGCCAGCGCATCAAAGCCGCACAGCGCGACATCAGTTCGCTGATGGATCACACGCGCTTTCTCTCGACGCGCATCGCCTTCTTGCTCGAGGCCACATTGGGCATGATCAGCATCGAGCAAAGCCAGATCATCAAACTGTTCTCGGTGATGGCAGTGATCTTGTTGCCACCGACACTTGTCGCCTCGATCTACGGCATGAACTTCAAGTACCTGCCCGAGATCGATTGGCTCTTCGGATATCCTTTTGCGCTCGGTCTTATGTTCGTCGCCGCGCTCGTTCCCTTCATCTATTTCCGCCGCAAGGGCTGGCTCTAAGCGGCGGCGACATAGAACGACAGCAGCGCAAGGCCGGCACATATGCCAAGCGTCATGGCGATGCCGCGGCGCAGAACGACCAAGAGGACTACTGCCAGCCCCGAAAGGAAGAGCGTCATCCAGTTGACAGTCGCCAAATCAGGCACGAAGAGCCGGAGGGGGCCGAGCGCTTGTTCGCTCACGTCGGCGAAGAGGACGTGAAGTGCGAACCAGACCGAAAGGTTGAGGATGACACCGACCACGGCCGCGGTCACTGTGCGCAGGGCGGACGCCAGACGCGGGGCGCCGGTGAGCCATTCGATGTAAGGAGCGCCCACGAAAATCCAAAGGAAACAGGGTGCGAAGGTCGCCCACAAGGTGACCAGCGCGCCGAGCAGTCCCATCAGGATAGGCTCGCCGCCGCCGAAACGTAGTGCTGCGATATAGCCGACAAACTCCGTTACAAGGATGAGCGGTCCGGGCGTCGTCTCGGCGAGGCCGAGCCCGTCGAGCATTTCGCCAGCCGAGAGCCAGCCGTAGCCCTCTACCACCTCCTGCGCCATGTAGGCCAAGACCGCATAGGCGCCGCCGAACGTGACAACGGCCAGCTTGGAAAAGAACCAGGCAAGCTGCGCCAGCACGTGATCGCTGCCAAAAACGGCTGCGACAGCGAGGAGCGGGCCAATCCAGATCGCGAGCCAGAGCGCGACGGTGCGTAGGGTTTGGGAAAACGATACGGCCGGTGCAGGCACCGGCGCAGCCGAAGCGCCCGTTGATCCCGAGACGCGCAGGTATCCACCGAAGGCCGCGGCGGCGACCACCAATGGGAACGGCAGGTCGAGAAAGAAGATGGCAACGAAAGCGGCCGCCGCGACGAGCCAGTCGACCCAGCCCCCAAGAGCCCGCTGCGAAACACGCCAAAGCGCCTCTAGCACGATAGCGAGGACAGCGGCCTTGACGCCTGCAAACAGCGCTTCGGCCGGTGGTGCCTTGCCGAACGCCCCATAGAGAAGCGAGAGCGCGAGAACAAGGACGGCGCCCGGCGCAACGAACAACAGACCAGCAGCCAAGCCGCCTTTCACGCCGTGAAGGCGCCAGCCCGAATAGGTCGCAAGCTGCATCGCCTCCGGCCCCGGCAGCAGCATGCAAAAGCTTAGTGCGGATAGATACTGGTGCTCATCAAGCCACTTGCGCTCGTCAACGAGAACGCGATGCATGAGTGCGATCTGTGCGGCCGGTCCGCCGAAGGATAAAAAGCCGATCCGCGCCCAAACTCCGAGTGCAGTGGAGAAGCTTGGCGCCCCCGACTCCTGCGCAACGTCTTGCTTCTCCATGCCGGCCTCCTCGCACCAATGTGTTTGCACCATTGGGATCGTGCGCGCGCAGTCTCGCATCTGCGACCTGCCGTCGCGGCACCGCACTAGTGCATTGCAGCAAACCCTTTAAAAATCAGGCGATTAGAGCATTTTGTGACGAATGACGTTCAGCCGACAAGGTTGACCGCCGCATTTAGCGGTGGTCCCTAACCGGCGCCAGAACGGGGAGTACCCCCCTTTCGAAAGCGACGGTACGAGTTCTGGGTTTCGCTACGGGCCATACGCCACAAAAACAATCCCCTCCCACCAAAAACCGCTGCGTCCGTCAAGGAGCAAGCTCCAGATCATCTGCTTGGGATGAACTGGTTTGGGGGTTGAGCGTCTAGCTCGGGCACTGTCGCTGTAAAGAGGAATATAGGAATGCGGACGTATATCTATTCTGCTTTGAGTGTAATGATCCTAGGCTTGCTGACGCTGGCTCCCGCCAATGCTGCGACCTATTGGAAGTGCATGGGCGCACAGGTTGCGTGTGGTTCTTCAAAGTCAGCGACCGCTGGTTCGAGCCGTAATTATCGCTCAAACAATCGCGTTTACACGAAACGGTCCGGCCGTCGCAGTGCAAGCAAGCGCTCCACTTCGCGCCGTACGCCGACCCGCGTGGCTTCGCTGGGGTCCACCCGCGTTGGCCGTTCGGCCGGATCGGGGATCGCCTCCTATTATTCGCAGGGTCAGCGCACGGCTTCGGGAGCCCGCTTCAATCCCAGTGCCATGACAGCTGCCCACCGCTCGTTGCCGTTCGGCACCAAGGTTCGGGTTACGAACCGCCGCAATGGCCGCTCGGTCGTGGTCACCATCAATGACCGAGGGCCGTTCATTCGCGGCCGCGTCATCGACCTTTCGCGGGGTGCCGCCAGTGTTATCGGGATGACAGGTGCGGGTCTTGCCCCTGTGAAGCTGGACGTCCTCTAAACTTACCTTCACAACTTACGAAAAGGGCGACGAAGGTCTTTGACCTTTGCCGCCCTTTTTTTTCGAGCAAGGGACTTCTGCTCCTCAGGCACCAAGCAGAAGTAGACCGGCGGCAACGATGGCCGCGCCGGCAAGCGCCACGAGAATGGCGGAGGCTGGACCGCTGAGGTCCGGCGAAAGAGGGTCTGCGTCGCTAAAAGCTTTCATGGCCATGGCTCCCAAACGTCGGTTCTGATTGCGGAGGCGGCGCGGACGTGAAACCACGCTGATCCGCCTCGACGGAACCTGCCGCCGGCGCCGCAGAAAGACGAGACGGCCCGGCGGCAACAAGAAGGAAACGCCGGTGCCGACTCTTTCCCGTTTGCCCGCAGGGGGAAAAAACCGGTAAATTCCAGAAAATTCCATTTAGACCGCCGGACGTGAGGGCACACTTGGCATGAAGGGCTCAGTTTCGAGATCCGCGCGTGAAGCGGCACTGGCCCAGATCAAAACGTCTATGATCGAGAAGAAGCTAACGCAGGCCGAACTCGCCGACGCTGCCGATTGCCACGAGAAAACAATCCAGAATTTGCTCGGCGGCCGCTCGGTACGCGAGCAGACGCTGTTCGACGTGTGCATGGTGCTGGGGCTCGATTACGACAAGCTAAAGGAATCCTGGGACGGCAAGGGGTCGCGCGGGCCAATGGAGCTGCAGGGCGAAGGCGGGCTCGTGGCACCCGTTTACATGGGAGCCTACACGCGTGCCGCCGTCGATCACTACATCGGCAGCTATCTGACGCTGCGGCCGTCTTTTGCGCACCCCGGCGTGATCATTGCCTATCGTACGGACGTGAGCTGGGAACCGGAATGGCCGAGCTTGTTATTCCAAGAGCGCGACCGGCCCGACGCGCCTTACTCGCATAGGGGACGGCTTTATATCCCCGCGTCCTCCATGTTCATTCACTTCGTGTCGCTGACGAAAGGCGCAATGCGCATGGTGGTCGTGTCGCAAATCGACCGCGTTGGCAAGATGCGCGGGATCATCACGACGCTGCACAAGCACGGCGCGATGTTCGTGCCTGTGGCAACGCCTATTGTGTACGCCAAGCGCGAGGAGTTCGGCGGCGACTTCGGCGAAATCACGGAGAAGAATGCCTCCTATCCAGAATACAAAGCCGCGCTGGAAGAGACGATGGAACAAGGATACGCGCGGTTGGTTGGCTCATGATCGGAGCGGAATAGTCGCGGATTGCGCGGCCGCAGCCGAAATCAGTTTTCGGACGGCATGAGATGGATGCCTTCGGCGAGCAGGCTGACCGTGACGTTGCTTCCCGGTTTGAGCAAGCGAGCCTCACGCGTCGCGATGGTGAGGCGAAGCACATCAGCGGCATCTGTGCCGATACGGATAGTGAGCAGCGTCATTTCACCGAGCCCCGTGAAGTCGATGACCTTTCCTGGCAGCTTTTCCACTTGCCCCTTGCCAGCAGACGGGCTTGTTTCCTTCAGCACCACATAGTCGGCAGGAATGAGCCACGTCACACGTTCTCCTCTCGTGAACCGGCCCGTCGTAGCAGCATGAACAACGCGCTCGCGCCAGCGGATACGACCGCTGCTCCTTGCTTTCGAGACCTGCTCAACCTCACCTTCGAAGATGTTGGTCTGGCCCATGAGGCGCGCAACGAGTGCGCTCACCGGGCGCAGACGAACGTCGTCGGGCGGGCCACTTTGTAGCGTCCTGCCTTTGTGCAGGATGGCGATGCGATCGGCGAGCGCTTCGGCTTCCTGCAAATCGTGGGTGACGAGGATAATCGGGATCTCGAGCGAACGATGCAGGGTCGAAAGCTCCACTTTCAGCCGCTCGCGCGTTGTGCGGTCGACGGCGGAAAATGGCTCATCGAGCAGCAGGACCTTAGGATCGCGCGCAAGCGCCCGGGCGAGTGCAACGCGCTGGCGTTCGCCGCCGGAGAGCTGATCGGGCGTGCGCGCCTCCAGGCCATCGAGATTTACGCGCGCCAAAAGGCCTGCAGCTTGCGCAGTGCGTAGCGGTTCGTCGAGGTGACGCGCTGCCAGTTTCACGTTCTCCAGCGCGGTAAGGTGGGGAAAGAGCGCATAGTCCTGAAACACCAGGCCTGTCGCGCGCGCCTGAGGCGAAACCATGGTCCCGGCCGCAGCATCGAACCACACTTGGTCCCCCGAAACGATGCGCCCAGCCGCCGGCCGGTAAAGACCGGCAATGGAGCGCAACACCGTCGTCTTGCCGCTGCCCGAAGGACCGACGAGCGCCAACAGCTCGCCGGGATTGCAAGTGATCTCCACGTCGAGCGGGATCTGCCCCGCCTGCTGCAGGGTCACGAGAAGGGGTGCGGGCTTAGTGGGCATGGGCATCCGAGCGCCGCCGCGCGAGCATATGCACCATCACGATGGCTGCGAAGGAAAAGGCCAATAGAACGGCGGACATCACGGCCGCATCCGCGGTGCGGAAGGCTTGCACGCCGTCGTAAATCGCAATCGACATCACGCGCGTTTCGCCGGGAATGCTGCCGCCGATCATCAAGATCACGCCAAATTCGCCCAGCGTATGGGCGAACACCAGCGCGAAGGCGGAGGCAATTCCCGGCCAAGCGAGCGGAATCTCGACACGGCGCATCGTCTCAATTGGCGAAAGGCCGCTGACGAAGGCGGCCTCGCGTACATTGGGTGCGATGGCTTCGAACGCGCGTTGAATCGGCTGCACGGCAAAGGGAAGATTGATGATGATCGAGGCAACCAGGATACCGGCGAAGGTAAAGACCAGCGGCTCGCCGAGCAGTGTTGCAACGAACGCGCCAAGACGCGACTCCGGCGAAAAGCCGACGAGCAGATAAAAGCCGAGAACCGTTGGCGGCAGAACCAGCGGTAGCATCACTAAGGCCTCAACAAAGCTTTTTCCCGTGAAGCGCCGCCACGCAAGCCAACGTGCCAGTACAACGGCGATAGGCAGGATCAGCACGCAAGTCCAGAACGCAAGTTTCAGAGTCAGCGCGAAGGCGGTCCAGTCCATGGGCCTCGTCTCCTCAAGGTTGGGGCGCGGCAAAGCCGCTGCGCTCTAAGATCGCACGCGCTTGCTCGCTCTTTAGGAAGGCAGCGAACGCGCGCGCAGTTTCCCCAGCGCCTTTGAGCAGCGCCATACCGTGATTGATGGGGTGGTGCCAGTCCTCAGGAACGAGCGCGACCGTAACGCGGGGAGCGACTTCCGAGGAAACCGCCAGCGAGTAAGCGATGAGGCCCGCCTGAGCGGCGCCGGTCGTGGCAAACTGTGCGGCTTGGCCGACATTCTCGCCGCTAACGAGCCGCGCTGTGAGATCGTCCCATAATCCTGCCTTTTGCAGCACCTCCCGGGCGGCGCGTCCGTAAGGTGCTACCTCGGGATTGGCAATGGCCACATGGTCGACATTGCCTGCGGCAAGCGCATCAGCGAGACCGGCCAACTCACCGTCGACGGCGACCGGAGAGCCGCTTGGCGCCACAAGAGCGATGCGCCCGCGCGCGAAGACAGACGGCGCGCCCTCGGTGCGCCCTATGTCGGCGAGCCGCCTCACGCTCTCCTCGTCGGCAGCGAGAAACAGCTCATAGGGTGCGCCGTTCTCTATCTGGTGCATAAGACTTCGCGTGGCGGCATAAGTGAACCGCACGCGCTGGCGGGTTTTCTGCTCGAAGGCCGCTGCGATGTCGTCCAAGGCATAGCGCAGGCTCGCCGCCGCCGCCACGACAGGCGCGGTCTCGGCGCGCACCTGTTGGGTCAGCGTGCCGGAAACAAAAAGAAGCGCGCACGCGGCCAGCATGGGCAGCGTGCGCCGGCTACAACCCAATGCCAGTCGTTGCGGCGTCATGGGGCAATCATAGCGCGCGCTTTGAAACTTAGGTATCGGATGAATTGACCGCGCGCTTTCGCTCGGCACGGCCGGTCAATTCCTCCGAGGCGGGAACATCGCCGTCACCGTCGCTTCGCGTGAGGAAATGCGCCTTCAGATCGACGCTCGATTTGCGCCCCACGCTGGCGCGATGAAGGCTGAGCCATTTCTCCGCCTCGTCGCGGCCGGCGCTGTGAAGAAAGTTAAACAACCGCCAATCAGGCTTCATCGCGCTCTCGGGGCTGAGCGCACCCGTGTAGCGGCCCGCTTCGATCAGGTGGAAGCGATGCGTCGCAAGCCGGCCTAAGGGGCCGCGAGCGCCGCCCAACCACCTTTTGGAGCATTCGCGCACGGACACGATAAGCTCAACGTCACGCATCAGCGGCGCGTTGAAGGTGAGCTGGTTGGCGTGCATGGAAATCTCGCGCACGCCCTTGGGTAGCTCGTGCCGGACAAGCGGATTGAGCTGAATGATGAGCGTGTCCCCGGTCGGGCTCTCCGTCGCTAGTGTCTTGATATCCGGATTGGCGGAGAAGCCGCCGTCCCAATAGGCGACACCGTCAATCTCGACCGCGTGGTGCAGCGTAGGCAGACAGGCCGATGCCAGCACGGATTCCAGCGTGATCTCGTCACGCCGGAAAATCTTGGCGCGACCGCTCGCAACCTCAGTCGCCGCGATCAGAAGCTCAATGGGTGAATCGGTGCGCAGCCGATCGAAATCCAGCGTCTCTGCGAGCAGGCGCCGCAGCGGGTCGAAACCCAACGGGTTGAACTCATAGGGCGACCACAGGCTCGCCACCTTCGCTAGGTGTGGCGAGTTGGTTAGGCCGTAAAGGAACGGATTGAGCCGCAATAGGTCCGGCACACCCGCCTTGTGCACTGCCTCCCACACATGGCGCAGCTTGCGCCGCGCCGTGCTGCGACCACCTTCGCTCAAGCCCGCGGCGAGCGCCACGGCATTGACCGCGCCGGCACTCGTCGCGCTGACCCAACTGATATGAAGCTGCTCGTCCTCGAGCAAACGATCGAGAACGCCCCAGGTGAAGGCGCCATGCGCGCCACCCCCTTGGAGTGCTAGATTGATGCGAATGTTTCGCCTAAGGAACCGCACGTGTGCCCCTAACCCTCTGTTGACCCGCCTGCCCCACGCTGTGCGCGGGATATGAAACCGTAGCCGTATATAGTGTCATGCAATTGGCTCGATGGGGAAAACACCTAGCCAGTCGTCTATCTGCACGACCGTTGTGCGAAAGCCATAGGCCTTGGCAAGACGTTCCGGCACTAGAACAGATTGCGGCAACCCTTCGGCAAGCGCGATGCGGTCATTCAGGAGCGTCTCGTGGTGCAATTGCGTGACTCGAGCGACAAATGGTCCAACGTGACAATTGTCACGCAACGCGATGCGGACATGCGTGCAAAAAGCGTTAGCCCCTGTGCGAAATCAAGGCAGATGCTCGACTCCTCTGCGACAAGAAAGCGCGCCAACTGCACAACTACGCGCATCGGCAAGCGACCTAACGGTCCCCAACCAGAGGAGCGTCAGTGGCAATTGTGGAGACTTGGGCGCCGCTGAGCACCTTGCGATCGATTTGCTCCATGAAGGTTCCTGTCGGGTCAAGCCCGCGGGTGAGGCATTCGATGCGCACACCGTCCTCGTCTCGCACGATGGACAAGAGGTTGTAGCGGCCAAGGGGCTCGTGCCTGTGCACCAGGCCCGCAGATCCCGAGGCAATTCCAACAACAGGGATGCTCCCGCGCCGCGATGCCAAATCGATGTGGTTATCGCAATGGTTGTGCCCGTGCAGTACGAGCTCAGCGCCATGCTCGGCCAAGACGCGCTCCAGTTGGACGGCATCGCGCAACGCTCTGCGCCGCGGCGCTTGATCGGCCAGCGGGGGATGATGGATTAGTACGACGCGCGCCACGTCCTCCTGGCCAAGACGGTCGAGAATGCGCGCGAGCGCGGCAATCTGCGCCTCGCCGAGTTGGCCCGCGGCTATGAACGGTGGTGTTTTGACCGCGGAGTTGAGGCCGATAAGTGCTGCTGGGCCCAAACGGCGCACAAAAGGAAAACCATCGCGGCCCCCTTCTGCGAATCGCGCACCCCACGCGTCGGCGCGCATGTAACTGGCCCAACGCGCCACGCCCGGATCGCCGCGCAGAACCGTGTAGATGTCATGGTTACCCGGCACGACCGTCACGCCGTCAGGCCGGCCCAGACCTTCCAGCCAAGATAAGGCCGCTGCGTACTCGGCGGGCAGGCCAAGATTGATGAGATCGCCTGTAACCGCGATGTGATCGGGCTGGTGCGCCTTAAGGTCGGCGACCACGAGGTCCAGGCTGGGGCGCTGGTGCACGCGCCGGCGGCTGCGTTGCCAGTTGAGGTAACCAAGCCCCCGCTTGACATTGAGATAACGCAGAGCCAAGCCGCGCACCGGGGAAAGGTGCACGTCAGACAAGTGCGCTAGCGTTATGGTTCCGCTCATGGGTCCCTTGGGCCAAAATTTGCGTCCTTAACCCTAGCATGGCCCTGCAAACGGGACGCTCTTGCCAAGACGATTGCAACGCGGCCAAAAAGTCGCGGAAGAAAGACGGAGGTCGCTTGTTCTTTAACTCGCTGCTCAACAAAGCTCTGCAGCGCTATTGGCGTATCTCGCGCGGGCTGACACTCGGCGCGCAGGGGCTCGTCCTCGGCGAGGATAGGAGCATCCTGCTGGTCCGGCATACCTATCGGTCGGGCTGGCATTTTCCTGGCGGCGGGGTGGAGCGCCACGAGACGACCGAGCAGGCTTTGGCGCGTGAGCTAAAGGAGGAGACCGGCATCATCCTGACCG
>JAUWCP010000155.1 GCA_030609245.1 Hyphomicrobium sp. | reverse complement strand
CAAGAAAAAAGATCCAGGTCTGGCGGGCCGAAGAGCTCGCGTCGTTAACGGCGTCGAGCAGATGACGCAACTCCGGTTCCTCCGGCCGCTCCGGATGAGTCGTGCTACCGTATACGTGCCGCAGGTTATCCATTTGAGACTCGCCCACCATGCCAAACGCGCAACTGGCCTGCCTTACGAAGCGATACCAGTTCCTAAGTTAGGATCCGGCGTTCGATCGGCGGTGTCTGGGCTGGCTGACGAGCAGCGTAAGCCGGGATAGGGACGGGCGACAAGATCGATTCTCGAGCAGTATCGCAAAGGTCTCGCCCTCAGGTAGTTCGTCGTGAAGCCATGGATACAGGCTCTTAACTTCGCCGTGTCGGCTCAATCTGTCGATGTCCGCTATTGGCACAAAGCGGACATGTGCACCCCCTCGGAAAATGTCCGCTCTTGGGGGTAAAGCGGACATCGGCGACGCACGCCTACGCGTCCGATTCTGAGCGGCCACGGACTTGAACCGCGCCAGTATCTACAGGGCGCTCGCCAAATAGAGAATTGACGGGTGCCGGAGACGGCACGGTCAATAAGCAGGCCCGCTAGGGAAACTTTGGCGGGCCGTTGGTGTGTGGCTTGGCAGGTTCACCCAGAACCTGAGGCAGCAACCAGGGCCCGTGCCTGTTCCTGCTGGAACAGCGCGTTCGCGCCCCTCCCCGCATGATCAGCATCAGAAAATGAACACCAACTAGGAGACACGTCATGCCCACCGTCGCCAGCGGACGCAGCTTGCGCGGCCCGTGGCATGAGTGGTCGATACGCAAGTGTTTCCCGACGCACCGGCTGATGCACCTTCGGGCGAGCCCGCATGAGGTGGCACTGGGGTGCGCGGTGGGCGTTTTCGTCGCGATAACGCCTCTCCTTGGCGCCCACATGCTGATCGCCGCACTACTCGCCGGCTTCTTGCGCGTCAGCGTTCCGGCCGCCGTGCTCGGCACCTTCTTCGGTAATCCGGTGAGCTTGCCCATTATCTGGACGTCGACCTATGCCATAGGCCTACAGATCATCGGGCCGGATGGCGTTGTTGGCGCGGGCGACTTTGAGCAAAACGTCACGCTTTTGTGGGCGGCGCTGCTGGAGCGTTCGCCAGAATTGCTCAATGCCACGGGTGCCCTACTGTGGCCGCTGCTGTTGCCCATGTTGGTGGGCAGTTTGCCGTTGGGTCTGCTGGCGGCCGCCATCGTCTACTATATTTCGAGGAAACTAATCCGCGGTTGGCGGCCTACGAGTCCGTATGACTTGGCAACGCACCTCAGACGCGCCAGCGTCTACAGGGCGCTTGGTGCTTAAAATCTGATGCCTTGACTCGTACACGGCTGCCCCCACACATCCTATGCTATGCTTAGCGTAGGCATTGGAGGGCCGGATGGATCAGGACATCATAAGGCACGACAACGCCATATCTTCATGGATCACACTCTGCGTCGACCGCGACGGAGCGACCACTACAATCCTGATGATCGAGACCGACCTCAGCCTCAATACCGAAGACCCAAACTATCAAAAAGATAACGTCGATAGCCTAGTAGCAGCAGCGGTCGCATACGTTGGCGAACATCCACACATTGATAACATCGAGATTGAACAGTTTCGGCAAGGCAGCCTCGATGTCACGAGCCTTGGAGACTGATCATTCCTAAAGGCGAGAAGCGATCCGCCGACGTTTAGAGACCGTCCGCCACGTTGCACCACAACAGACTTGTTCTCGGGAAAGCCCCCTCGACTACGGCGGCCGACCTAGAAAACCCTCTGCTGCTGCACTAGATGACTGATTACGGCAAGGCACGGCGTGGCAACGCAGCGTCGGCGCGGCTTGGTGCGGAGTAGCGCGACCCAAAGGGCCTCTACCGCCACCGCCAACCGCCACACACACCCGTCCAGCCGCTCGTCAGGCATGTCCGCTTTACCACCGAAAGCAGACATACGACCGGGTGCAAAAAATGTCCGCTAAGTGCCAAAAGCGGACATCGTGCATTTTGTCTGGGCGAATTGGGAAGGCTCAAAATACGTCCAAGAGATGAGCTCACTCGGCTGCTTTGACATACGTGTCCAGCGGCGGACAAGTACATGCCAAATTGCGGTCCCCGTAGACGTTGTCGACACGATTGACCGGCGGCCAATACTTATCGACCCGGAAAGCACCCGCTGGGAAACACGCCGCGTTGCGAGAATAGGGGCGGCTCCACTCGCCGACGAGGTCCTCAACCGTATGCGGCGCGTTCTTCAAGGGGTTGTTCTTCGCGTCTATGCGACCCTCCTCAATGGCGCGCGCCTCGTCGCGGATCGCGAGCATGGCGTCGCAGAAGCGGTCGAGTTCCGCTTTGGTTTCAGACTCCGTGGGCTCAATCATGAACGTTCCCATGACCGGCCAGCTCATTGTCGGAGGGTGAAAGCCACAGTCGATGAGCCGCTTTGCGAAATCGTCGACCGTGACGCCGGCGCGCTCATTGAGTGGACGCGTGTCGATAATGCATTCGTGCGCGACGCGACCGTTCCTGCCCGTGAAAAGCACCTCGTAGGCGCCTTTCAGCCGCTCCGCGATGTAGTTGGCATTGAGGATTGCCACGCGCGTCGCCTGCGTCAGCCCGTCGCCGCCCATCATCAGACAATAACTCCACGAGATCGCAAGGATTAACGCCGACCCGAATGGCGCTGCTGAGACCGCCCGCTCCCCACCCGTCTCGGGATTGCCCGGCAAGAATGGGACGAGGTGCGACTTGACGCCGATCGGCCCCATGCCCGGTCCGCCGCCGCCGTGAGGGATGCAGAATGTCTTGTGCAAGTTGATATGGCTGACATCGGCGCCCATATCGCCCGGTCTCGCAAGTCCCACCAGCGCATTGAGATTGGCGCCGTCGAGATAGACCTGGCCACCGTTCGCGTGCGTAATGTCGCAAATCTCCTTGACTGTCTCCTCGAACACGCCATGGGTCGACGGGTAAGTGATCATGCACGCTGCGAGCCTTTTCGAGTTCGCCTCCGCCTTGGCTCGAAAATCGTCCACGTCGATGTTCCCCTCCGCGTCCGTCCCGACCACCTCAACCTTCAAGCCGCACATCGTTGCCGATGCGGGATTGGTTCCGTGCGCCGAGGAGGGGATCAGGCAAACGTCCCTCTGCGCTTGTCCCCGTTTCGTGTGGTAAGCGCGAATGGCAAGCAGCCCCGCATACTCACCCTGAGCGCCCGAATTGGGCTGCATCGAGATCGCGGCATAGCCCGTTATCTGGCAAAGCTGCTTTGAGAGGTCGTCAATTATCTCAGCATAGCCCTGTGCCTGATCAGCCGGCACGAAGGGGTGAAGTTCTGAGAACTCCGGCCAGGTGATGGGAAGCATTTCCGCCGTGGCATTGAGCTTCATCGTGCACGAGCCGAGAGGGATCATCGCCCGATCAAGCGCAAGGTCGCGATCTGCCAGCCGGCGCATGTAGCGCGTCATCTCGCTTTCGGCCCGGTTCATATGGAACACCGGGTGGGTCAGATACGTCGATTGACGCAGGAGCGGCTTGGGCAGGCGGTAGACCGGATAGTCGTCCTTGTAGCGCAGATCGTAACCGCCGAATGCGCGCCAGACAGCTTCGAGCGTTGCCGGCCGCGTACGCTCGTCGACCGTTATTCCTATGCGGTCACCACCGACCTTGCGCAGATTGATGCCGTTGTCGACCGCGTTTTTCATGATCAGCCCCTGATACGGACCGACCTCGACGGTGATGGTGTCGAAGTAAGCATCAGGGTGAATCTTGAAGCCAAGCGATGCGAGCCCGTCGGCGAGCCGCGCTGCCTTGCGGTGTACGCGCTCGGCGATGGCCTTCAACCCCTTGGGTCCATGGAACACCGCATACATGGAGGCGATGACCGCGGGCAGGACCTGTGCAGTGCAGATGTTCGAGGTGGCGCCCTCTCGACGGATGTGCTGCTCGCGGGTCTGCAGCGCGAGCCGATAGGCGCGGTTGCCCCGAGCGTCGATTGAAACGCCCACGAGCCGCCCCGGAAGCGCACGCTTATAGGCATCGTTGGTCGCGATGTAGGCGGCGTGCGGTCCGCCATAACCCATCGGCATGCCGAACCGCTGCATCGAGCCGACCGCGATGTCGGCACCCATCTCGCCCGGCGGCTTCACTAGCGTCAACGCCAAGGGATCGGCCGCGACAACGGCCAGAGCCCTCGCCGTGTGAAGATTTGCGATGACGGAGGAGAAGTCGTGGAATTCGCCCGAGACCCCCGGATACTGCAAGAGTGCTCCGAACACGTTCTCCGGCTTAAGATCCGTGCTTGGGTCGCCGACGATGATCGTCCAGCCCAGAGGCTCTGCGCGGGTTCTCATGACGGCAATTGTCTGCGGTAGGCACTCTTGATCGACGAAAAACGTGACCGCCTTTGTCTTGGTGACCCGATGCGCCATTGTCATGGCTTCGGCCGCCGCGGTTGCTTCATCCAGCAAAGATGCGTTGGCGATGTCGAGACCGGTCAATTCGCAAACAAGCGTCTGGAAATTAAGCAGCGCTTCGAGGCGGCCCTGGCTTATCTCTGGCTGATAGGGCGTGTAGGCCGTGTACCAGGCGGGGTTTTCAAGAATGTTGCGCTGTATTGCTGGCGGCGTAATTGTGCCGTGGTAGCCCTGGCCAATGAGCGAGGTCAGGACGCGGTTCTTGTTGGCGGTATCGCGCAGCTTGTCGAGCGCACCCCGTTCCGACAGTGGGCGGCCAAAGTCCAGTGGTTCCGTCTGCCTGATCCCTTTTGGCAGCGTCTGTTCGACGAGATCTTCGAGGCTCTTCACACCAACGACCCGAAGCATCTCCGCCATCTCTTCAGGCGACGGCCCGATATGCCGGCGGTTGGCGAAGTCATAGGGTTCGTATCTGTCGTCGGCCATGTCGATCTTCCTTCAGCCGACGAGCGCCTTGTAGGCGGCTTCGTCCATGAGGCCTTCTATGGCCTTCGTGTCAGTGAGCTTTAGTTTATAGAACCATCCGCCGCCGAGCGGATCGCGATTGACGATCGAAGGATCGTCGACAATGGCTTGATTGATTTCGATGATCTCCCCCGCGAGGGGCGCGTAGATATCGGACGCCGCTTTCACAGACTCGACCACAGCTGCGCCGTCGCCCATATTGAGGTTAGCGCCAACTTCTGGCAGCTCGACGAAGACGAGATCGCCCAATTGCTCGGCCGCGTGGTCGGTGATGCCGACAGTTGCGATGTCCCCTTCAAGCCTCAGCCACTCATGGTCTTCTGTGAATTTCAGCAAAATGCGCTCCCGGTGATTGGCGGTATCAGCCGCGCTTATAGTGTGTGTCTATGAATGGAAGAGTCGAGACTGTAACCGGCAAACGCTTGCCGCGCACCTCCGCGAAAATCTGTGTTTCAGATGAGGAAAGAGCCACGGTGACATAACCCATTGACACGGGTGCCTCGACGCTCGGTCCGTAGCCGCCCGAAGTAACCCCGCCAATGACTTCGTCGGAAGCCTCAACGGCGAAGAGCGGTGTGCCTGCGCGGACCGGTGCCCGTCCCTCGGGGCATAGGCCAACACGCCTGCGGTCAACGCCGCTCTCCAGCTGCTTTAGAATGATCGGTGCTCCCGCAAATCCGCCTTCCCGCAAGCCATAGCGGCGGCGAACCTTCGGGATGGCCCACGTCAGCGCGGCCTCCACCGGCGTCGTCGTTTCGTCAATGTCGGATCCATACAGGCAAAGCCCGGCCTCCAGCCGCAGCGAATCGCGGGCCCCAAGACCGATCGGCGCGACAGCTTCATCCTCAAGCAAGCCCTCTGCAATCTCGCGAGCGACATCGGCTGGCGTCGAGATCTCGAAACCGTCCTCGCCGGTATAGCCAGAACGTGAGACGACACACTCCGTACCCATGATGGCGAGCCTGCGCACGTCCATGAAGCGCATCATGACGCACTCAGGCGCCAA